>NZ_JBEZVK010000022.1:0-134202 GCF_040636955.1 Streptomyces sp. NPDC032472 | reverse complement strand
GGCCTGAGCCTCTACCAAGTCGTCCGCGAGCTACAGACCCTCCTCGCGACATGGACCGGCGTCTGCCCCACCTGCCACCGCGGCATAACCACACCCGCCCCCACCTGACCAAGCCCTACTAGGCGCCCGAGCCGAGGAGGGCGTCTGCCGGGTCGTTCAGGGGTTGGGGCATGCCCGTGAGGTCCATGACGAACAGCGGTATGCCGAGGTCGTCCGCGCGGGAGCGGGCCTCCTGGGTGTAGCCCGCGAGGGCGAAGTAGACGCTCGTCGCCGAGGCCGTGAGGCCGTTCAGCCAGACGCACTCCACCGCGCGGAGCCCCGCCGGCGCCGTGGTGGGGTCCACCTGGGCGACGAGGCCGGGGGCGCGCAGGTCCACCGCCGCCGAGGGGATGGGGCGGCCGTCGGGCTGGCGGACGTCCTGGAAGCCGAGCCACCGCAGGTACAGCGCGGCCGTGGCCACGGCGTCGCGGGCCGTGCGGATGGTGACCGGGCGGAAGGCCGGCCGGAGGGCAGGGGCGGCTGCGGTGTCCCCGGGGGATGTGGAGCCCGCGCTGTCCGCCGGGTCCCCGGCGGCCGGGCGGGTTGCGGCGGACTCCGGTGGGGGTGCCGGGCGGGTCGGGGGTTCCGGGGCCTCCGGGGCGGGGGTCGTGCCCGTGCCGGGATCCGCGGGGGCCACCGGGTGGACCGGGATCCGTACGACCGTCCCGCACGAACCGCAGCCCAGCTCCGGATGCGGCCACTCGCTCACCTCCCCGCAGGTCCCGCACCGCACCGCCACCCACGCCTCCGACCAGGTGCGGTGCGTCAGCGGCACGGGCGGCGCCGCCAGGTCCAGGGGCAGCGCGGCCGGGCTGCCGCAGGAGCAGGGGAAGACCGGGGCGGTGTAGCCGTTCTCCCGCAGGCACGCCGGGCAGCGCACCGGTACCGCTTCCGCCATCAGAGCTCGACCCCCTCCGTCGCTGTGCGTGGGTCCATGCTCCACCACCTGCGACCGCCGCGGCGACCGCGCCCGCGATTTTCGGCCCGGTCCCGGTCTTTCGTACAAGTCGCTTGAGCGAGACGCGGCTTTTGGTGCGTTCCGCGGTGTCCCACCGCCTTGACGTGCGAGGACTCGGCCTTTAGCTTGTTCCGTATAGCAGAACAAAACTTCCGGATTACGGAAACAGTCTGACGCCAGACCTGCAGGAGACATCGATGCCTCGTATGACAGCCGCAGCCGCCGCCGTTGAGATCCTCAAGCGCGAGGGTGTTTCGCAAGCGTTCGGCGTGCCCGGCGCTGCGATCAACCCGTTCTACCGAGAGCTCAAGAACGTGGGCGGCATCAACCACACCCTCGCCCGTCACGTCGAGGGCGCCTCGCACATGGCCGAGGGCTACACCCGCGCCCAGGCGGGCAACATCGGTGTCTGCATCGGCACGTCCGGCCCCGCCGGCACCGACATGATCACCGGCCTGTACTCCGCGATCGCCGACTCGATTCCGATCCTGTGCATCACCGGCCAGGCCCCGGTCTCGAAGCTCCACAAGGAGGACTTCCAGGCCGTCGACATCGCCACGATCGCCAAGCCGGTCACCAAGGCGGCCACGACCGTCCTGGAGGCCGCGCAGGTTCCCGGCGTCTTCCAGCAGGCCTTCCACCTGATGCGCTCCGGCCGCCCCGGCCCGGTCCTCATCGACCTGCCGATCGACGTCCAGCTGACCGAGATCGAGTTCGACCCCGAGACGTACGAGCCGCTGCCGGTCTACAAGCCGTCCGCGACCCGCGCCCAGGCCGAGAAGGCCCTGAGCTTCCTGCTGGAGTCCGAGCGCCCGCTGATCGTCGCCGGCGGCGGCATCATCAACGCCGACGCCTCCGACCTGCTGGTCGAGTTCGCCGAGCTCACCAACATCCCCGTCATCTCCACCCTCATGGGCTGGGGCACCATCCCGGACGACCACGAGCTGGCGGCCGGCATGGTCGGCGTCCAGACCGCCCACCGCTACGGCAACGCGACGTTCCTCGAGTCGGACTTCGTCCTCGGCATCGGCAACCGCTGGGCCAACCGCCACACCGGCTACAACCTGGACGCGTACACCAAGGGCCGCAAGTTCGTCCACGTCGACATCGAGCCCACCCAGCTCGGCAAGATCTTCGCCCCCGACTACGGCATCGCCTCCGACGCCAAGGTCGCCCTGGAGCTCTTCATCGAGATCGCCAAGGAGCTCAAGGCCGCGGGCAAGCTGCCGGACTTCTCCGCCTGGGCCGCCTCCGCGCAGGAGCGCAAGGCCACCCTGCAGCGCCGCACGCACTTCGAGAACATCCCGATGAAGCCGCAGCGCGTCTACGAGGAGATGAACAAGGCGTTCGGCCCGGAGACCCGCTACGTCACCACCATCGGCCTCTCCCAGATCGCCGCCGCGCAGTTCCTGCACGTCTACAAGCCGCGGCACTGGGTCAACTGCGGCCAGGCCGGCCCGCTCGGCTGGACCATCCCGGCCGCCATCGGTGCCGCCACCGCGCAGCCGGAGACCCCGGTCGTCGCCCTCTCCGGCGACTACGACTTCCAGTTCATGATCGAGGAGCTGGCGGTCGCCGCCCAGCACAAGGTCCCCTACGTCCACGTCCTCGTGAACAACGCCTACCTCGGCCTGATCCGCCAGGCGCAGGGCGGCCTCGGCATCAACTTCGAGGTCAACCTCGAGTTCGAGAACATCAACACCCCGGAGATCGGCGTCTACGGCGTCGACCACGTCAAGGTCGCCGAGGGCCTGGGCGTCAAGGCCATCCGCGTCACCGACCCGGAGAAGCTGGGCGAGGCCTTCGAAGAGGCCAAGAAGCTGGCCCAGGAGTTCCAGGTCCCGGTCGTCGTCGAGGCCATCCTGGAGCGCGTCACCAACATCGCCATGAGCAAGACGGTCGACATGAGCGACGTCACCGAGTTCGAGGAGCTCGCCACCGAGCCGGGCCACGCCCCGACCGCGATCAAGACCCTGAAGGTCTGACCCGCGGGTCCGAAGACCGGGCCTGGCCGGCAGCCCTGACACCGCCGGCCCGGCTCATACAGCGGCCCCCGCCCCTCCGCACGAACGGAGGGACGGGGGCCGTTCGTGTCAGGGTCCGCCCGAGCTTTCTAGGTCGCACCGGTGAGGTCGGCGTCCCTGAACTGGGCCCCGCGCAGGTCGGCATGGTTGAAGTTCGCGTCGTGCAGCGACTTTCCGCTGAAGTTGATGGTCTTGACGTCGTCATGGCCGGCGGCGGCGAAGCCCGGGACGGAGGCCGCGCTTTCGACGCCCGCCCGCCATGACGCGTGTTCCTGGGACAGTCGGATCGACTCGCTCATGAAGAGTGCGGACAGCCCCACCGCGATCCCGCACACCAGACCGCCGCCGATGCCGGCGAGCACCTCGATCCGCGGCTCGGACTCCGGTTCCCTGCGGGCCATGCGCCAGGCGCGAAGGGCAAGAAAACCCCCGAGGGCCAGGAGGACGAAGGTCAAGACCCATTGCATCAGGGGGCATGGGGGCCTCCTCGGCGTCTGCGGAGAAGCGGTTGCCGGACCGGCACCCACACTCCCTGCCTACGCCCGCCCCGTGGTGATCGCAAGCGCATCCGGCCGGAATCCGGCCGCTGCGGTTACCGGCAGTCCGCCGCCAGGCCGTTGATCAGCACCTCGATGCCGAGCGCGAGGCGGCTCGCGGCCGGGCCGGAGGACAGCTCCGCCGTGCTGGAGGCGAGGTGCGGATGGCGCACCGGGTCGAGTCCGGCGAGCCGCTCCTCGATGGAGGCCCGGGCGTGACGGTGCTCCAGGGCGTCCTGCAGGGCGCCGGCGCCGTCCCCGGCCGCCGTGGCCGCGGCGGACACCTCGTAGGTGACGGCGCCGATGTGAAGGGCGATCAGGTCGCAGCCCCATGCGGCCCGTTGACGATCGACCCCGCCCGCCAGCAGCAGCCCGAGGATCCGGTCGAAGAGATCGAGCCAGGCCGGGCCGGCCGGGATCGAGCCGAGCGAGACCCGGCCGATGCCCGGGTGGGAGTTCAGGGCGTGGATCACATCGGTGATCAGGCCCGCCAGGCGCTCGCGCCAGTTGCCGGGCGGATCGGCGGGCAGCTCCGGCAGCGGTACGGTCGCCACCACCGCGTCGAGCATCAGCCGCAGCAGCTCCTCGCGCTGGGCGACGTAGACGTACAAGGACGCGGGGCCGGTGTCCAGTTCGGCCGCCACCTTGCGCATGGTCACCGCGTCCAGGCCCTCGCGGCGCAGGACCCGCAGGCCCGCGTCCACCACGGCCCGTTCGCTGAGCGGGGGCTTCGCGGGGCGGGTGCGGGTGCTGGGGCGGCGGGGCGGCGGCGTCGGCATGGGCACAGGCTAGCACTTGACAGCGAACGGTGTTCGTAGCGAACGTTGTTCGTGACGAACACCGTTCGTTCATTTTTCTGTCGCACGAGGTCGTACCTCGTCCTGTGCAGCCACCCCTGGAGTGCCTCCGTGTCCCGTCTCGCCTTGAGCCCCGAACCGGGGATCCCGAACGCAGGCCCGTACCGCCGGCGTTGGGCCGTCCTCGCCGTCGTACTCCTCGCCGAGGTGATGGACCTCCTGGACGCCACCGTCACCGGTGTCGCCGCCCCCGCCATCGCCGCCGATCTCGGCGGTGGCCGCGAGGTCGCCCAGTGGCTCCAGGCCGGCTACACGCTGCCCTTCGCCGTCCTGCTGATCACCGCCGGGCGGCTCGGGGACCGGTTCGGGCGGCGCCGGCTCTTCCTCCTCGGCGCCGCCGGATTCACCCTCGCCTCCGTCCTGTGCGCGCTGGCGCCCGAGCCGGGCACCCTGATCGCCGCCCGCGCCCTCCAGGGTGCCTGCGGCGCCCTGCTGCTGCCCCAGGGCTTCGGCATCGTCAAGGACTCCTTCCCCCAGGCCGAACTGGCCAAGGCCTTCGGGCTCTTCGGCCCGGTCATGGGCCTGTGCGCGGTAGGCGGTCCGGTGGCCGGCGGGCTGCTGACGGGGGCGGACCTGTTCGGCACCGGATGGCGGATGGTGTTCCTCGTCAACCTGCCGCTCGGCCTGGCGGCGCTGGCCGGCGCCGTGCGCTGGATACCCGGCGGGGCGTCCGACCCCGGGCTGCGGCTCGACGTGCCGAGCATGCTGCTGGCCGGGGCGGCTTCCGGGGCACTGGTCTACCCGCTGGTCCAGGGCCGGGAGCTGGGCTGGCCCCTGTGGGCCCTCGCTCTGCTCGCCGCCGGCCCCGCCGGCTTCCTGTGGTTCGCCCGGCTCCAGAGGCGGCGGCCGTCTCCGCTGATGGCACCGGGCCTGTCTGCCAACCGCGCCTACACCGGCGGGATCCTCGTCGCGGTGGTCTTCTTCGCCGCGTTCACCGGCCTGACGCTCGTGCTGTCCCTGTTCCTCCAGGGCCCGTTGGGCCTCTCCCCGCAGGGCGCCGGCTACGCCATCGCCCCGGTCGCCCTGGGCATCGCCGTGACCGCGGGCCCGGCCGGATCGCTCGCCCGCCGCCACGGCCGGACGGTGATCCAGGCGGGCATCGCCCTGACCGCGGCGGGGCTGGTGGTGCTGGCCGTCCTGGCGGGCGCGGCCGGCGGGGTCCACGACGGCTGGCGGCTGCTGCCCGGCACCCTGGCCACCGGACTCGGTATGGGGTTGGTGATCCCCCCGCTGTTCGACGTCATCCTGGCGGGGGTGGCCGATGAGGAGGTGGGCTCGGCGTCCGGCGTGCTCAATGCCGTGCAGCAGCTGGCCAATGCGGTGGGCGCGGCCCTGCTGGTGACGGTGTGGTCGGCCTTCACCGACCACGGCCGCACCGCCTCCGCCGCCCTCGCGGGCACTGCCCTGGTCACGGCGGGCCTGCTGGCCGCCGCGCTGCTGCTGTCCGTACGCCTGCCCCGTCGGGCGCGGCCCTGACGGAACGCCGGCCGTGACCCCGGCCGTGACCCCGTACGGACACGGGCACGACAAAGCGCCGAGTCACGGGACCGTCCGTGACTCGGCGCTTTGGGTGTTACCGCCCGACGGAGCGAGGCTGGCGCGACAGGACGTTCGCACCGCCGGGCGGAGTGTGTGGGAGATCCGAGTTCTCCCTGCTCCACAGGGGACCCTGTGCGTGGCCCCTGTAGAGCAAGGAATGGCTGGGACCGTGGCGGACGGCGACGGGAACTTCGGCTTCGTCTCCCTCAGGTCAAGAGACGGGCCTCGGAACCCATTACCACCGCACTGGCTCGCCGCCGCCACGGTCCTCGTCCTGCCCCCACTGCGCACCACCCCTCATCCGGGTACACAGTGTGGGCCCGGCACCCGGAGCCCGACCTCCCGCCAGGCTCCCGGTGCAGCTTTCGGCTCAGCCCTCGCGCAGTGCGCGCACGGCCTCCTCGACGCGCTTGCCGTAGTCGGCGTCCGCGGCGTGGAAGTGAGCCAGGTTCTTCTCGATGACGTCCTCGCGGGAGACCTGCGACAGACCGCCGGCGATGTTCGCCACCAGACGCTCCTTCTCGGCTTCCGACATCAGGCGGTAGAGCTCACCGGCCTGGAAGAAGTCGTCGTCCTTGGTGTGGGTCGGGGCGGCGTGGGTGCCGGTGTAGCCGGAGACGGCCTTCGGGGCACCGAGCGCCAGGCCGGTCTCGGCCGGACCCTGGTACGAGTTGGGCTCGTAGTTCTTGTCGGTCCGCGACCCGTTGCGGGTGGCCATGAGGCCGTCGCGGCCGTAGTTGTCCGCCACGGTCGCCTTCGGCGCATTGACCGGCAGCTGGGTGTGGTTCACACCGAGGCGGTAGCGCTGGGCGTCGGCGTACGCGAACAGGCGGCCCTGGAGCATCTTGTCCGGCGAGGCGGTGATGCCCGGGACGAAGTTGTTCGGGGAGAAGGCGGACTGCTCGACCTCGGCGAAGACGTTGTCCGGGTTGCGGTCGAGGACCAGACGGCCCACGCGCTGCAGCGGGTAGTCGCTGTGCGGCCACACCTTGGTGAGGTCGAACGGGTTGAAGCGGTAGTCCGCGGCCTCGGCGGCCGGCATGATCTGGACGTACAGGGTCCAGGACGGGTTCACACCGCGCTCGATGGCCTGGAGCAGGTCGGTCTGGTGCGAGTTCGGGTCCTTGCCCGCGAGCTCGGCGCCCTGCTCGGAGGACAGGCAGCGGATGCCCTGGTTCGTCTTGAAGTGGTACTTGACGAAGAAGGCCTCGCCCTGCTCGTTCGTCCACTGGTAGGTGTGCGAACCGTAGCCGTTCATGTGGCGGTAGGACGCGGGTATGCCGCGGTCACCCATCAGCCAGGTGATCTGGTGCGTCGCCTCGGGGGCGTGCGCCCAGAAGTCCCAGACGTTGTCCGCCTCCTGCTTGCCCGTGAAGGGGTCGCGCTTCTGGGAGTGGATGAAGTCGGGGAACTTGATCGGGTCCTTGATGAAGAACACCGGGGTGTTGTTGCCGACGAGGTCGTAGTTGCCCTCTTCGGTGTAGAACTTCAGCGCGAAGCCGCGCGGGTCGCGGACCGCGTCCGCGCCGCCGAGGGAGTCCGCGACGGTGGAGAACCGCAGGAAGGTCTCGGTCTTCTTGCCGACCGTGTTCAGGAACGCGGCGCTGGTGTAGGCGGTGACGTCGTCGGTCACCTCGAAGTAGCCGTACGCAGCCGAGCCGCGCGCGTGCACCACACGCTCCGGGATGCGCTCACGGTTGAAGCGGGCGAGCTTCTCGAGGAGCTGCTGGTCCTGGATCAGGAGCGGGCCACCGACGCCGGCGGTGGCGGAGTTCTGGTTGTCGGCGACCGGGGCGCCGGACTCGGTCGTCAGCGTGCGCTTCGACATGGTGACCTTCCGTACGGGTAACTGCTGACGGAAAGCGTCTTCCGTCATGCGGAACACAGCCTAGATTTCGGCTGAAGGCAACGTCAACAGTTTGTTGAACAAAGATGGAGGTGATCCGGACGGTGCCGGCGCTTGGGCGCGACAGGACAGGTGTCAGCACCGGCACCATCCGGAAACTCAGGTCCCCCGCAGGGGAGCCAGGTCTCAGACCTGGGAGCCCGAGAGGCGCTCGACGGCGCGCAGCAGGGCGGAGTGGTCCAGGCCGCCGTCACCCTGGGCGCGCAGCGAGGCGACCAGCTGGGCGACGACCGCGCCGACCGGAAGGGCGGCACCGACGTTGCGGGCGGCGTCGGTGACGATGCCCATGTCCTTGTGGTGCAGGTCGATGCGGAAACCGGGCTTGAAGTCGCGGTTCAGGAAGTTGTCCTTCTTGCGGGTCAGGACCGTGGAGCCGGCCAGACCGCCGTTGAGGACGTCGAGGGCGGCCTGGAGGTCCACGCCGGACTTCTCGAGGAAGACGACGGCCTCGGCGCACGCCTGGATGTTCACCGCGACGATGAGCTGGTTGGCGGCCTTCACCGTCTGGCCGGAGCCGTGCGGGCCGCACAGGACGATGGTCTTGCCGAGGGTCTCGAGGATCGGCAGGGCCGCGTCGAAGTCGGCCTTCTCGCCACCCACCATGATCGACAGGACGGCCTCGATGGCGCCGGCCTCGCCGCCGGAGACGGGGGCGTCGATGACGCGGATGCCCTTCCCCTTGGCGTTCTTGGCCAGGTCGACCGAGGTCTGCGGGGTGATCGACGACATGTCGATGATCAGCGCGCCGGACTTGGCGTTCTCCAGGATGCCCTCGGGGCCGTAGGAGATGGCCTCGACCTGCGGGGAGGCGGGCACCATCGTGATGATCACGTCGGCGTCCTTGACGGCCTCGGCGATCGAGCCGGCCGCGGTGCCGCCGGCGGCGGCCAGACGGTCCAGCTTGTCCTGCTCCAGGGTGAAGCCGGTGACGGAGTAGCCGGCCTTCAGGAGGTTCTCGGACATGGGGGAGCCCATGATGCCGAGACCGATCCATGCAATCTTCGGGAGGTTGCTCATGATGAGGTCCTTCTCTTAAAGCTATGTACGAAAAGTGACGGGGGTGCCTGGCGGAAAGCCCGGACTTTGTCCCCTACTTCGCGGCGCGGGCCTCGGCCGGCAGCCAGTCGAAGGACGCGGCGGCGTCGGCGGCCTTGTACTCAAGGCCGACAAAGCCCTGGTAGCCGGCCTTCTTGAGCTGGTCGAGGAGGTCCTCGAGGGGCAGCTCACCCGTGCCCGGGGCACCCCGGCCCGGCTTGTCCGCGATCTGGACGTGGCCGGTCTTGGCGGCGTACTTTTCGATGACCTCGGAGAGGTCCTCATCGTTCATCGCCAGGTGGTACAGGTCGAGCAGGAACTTGGCGTTCCCCAGACCGGTCGCCTCGTTCACCTTGTCCACGACCTCGATCGCGGACGGGGCGCTCACCAGCGGGTAGAGCGGCGACTCGGGCTTGTTGAGGGTCTCGATCAGCAGGATCGCACCGACCCGGTCCGCGGCGCGGGCCGCGATGACCAGGTTCTCCAGGGCGAGTTCGTCCTGGACGGCCGGGTCCACACCCTCGACGCGGTTGCCGTAGAGCGCGTTGAGCGCCTTGCAGCCGACCGACGCGGCGAAGTCCGCCGCGATGTCGATGTTGGCGCGGAAGCGGTCCGACTCCTCACCGGGTACGGAGACCGCGCCGCGGTCCGGGCCGGGGAGCTGGCCGGCGTAGAAGTTCAGGCCCACCAGCTGGGTGCCCGCGTCCTCGAGAGCCTTCTTGAGGGCGTCGAGCTCCTCCTGAGCCGGGGTGGGGGTCTCGATCCAGGGCCACCACAGCTCGACCGCGGTGAAGCCCGCCGCGGCGGCGGCCGCGGGGCGCTCCAGGAGCGGGAGTTCCGTGAAGAGGATCGAAAGGTTCACATCGAAGCGCTGGTCCGTGTATCCCATGAGGGGCGGCGCTCCTTCCGTATTGCGGAAGTTTCTTTCTGCTTGATGGAAGACTGCATGGGCCTGCGTGTGGATGTCAAGTGGGGGCTGCCGGTTTTTCCGTACCTCGGGGTAGCTTGACCGGGTGCGATTGAGAGTGGAGTTCACGACCGAGCCCTTCGACCTCGAAGAGGCGCCCGCCCATGCCGTGGCCGCTCGCGAGGTCATCCAGAAGGCGGAACTGGACGCGGTCGACGTCGGCCCGTTCGGCAACACCGCCGAGGGCGAGGCCGGCGCGGTGATCGAGGCGGTGTCCGCGCTGCTGCGCGACTCGCTGCAGGCCGGGGCCACCCGCGTCTCCCTGCAGGTGAACGTGATCAGGGAGGGCATCGAATGACCGAGCCTCGCGACCACCCGTTCGTCGCGGCGGTCAAGCCGCTCGTCGACGCGATGGGCGGGGTGCTGATGGATCCCGCCCAGGCCGAGCGTGACGACGTGGTGCTCGCCTGGGAGGGGCGGGACGTGGTCGCGGTGCGCCTGCCGCAGCTGAGCGAGTCGCTGGACCACATCCTGGCCGCCCTGGAGCGCCGCCACGGCGTACCGTTGTCCCAGCTGGACCGCAAGACGAAGCAGGACGTCGTGCGGATACTGGAGGCGCGCGGCGCCTTCTCCGTCCGCCACGGCGTCGAGACCGTCGCAGGCGCCCTCGGCGTAAGCCGCTTCACCGTCTACAACTACTTGAACAGGGAAAACCCCAACAAAAACCACCAAGGGTGATTCAGGCTTCACCCACGGTCACGAGCCGCCGCCCGAATCAACCGGACGGCGGCTTTTGTGTACGGGAAGTTTCAACAAAGTGTTGACGCCGTGTTGTCCAGGGCGTTAGCTATGCGCAGCCCGTCAAAGCAATCAGGCCACGGAGGCTTCCCGTGACTTCGAGTCCGACCCCGGGGCTTACCCGGTTCAACACCTTGGACGATGCAGCGGCCTCGGCCGAGCTGCACGAGGTGTGCGCCAGTTCGGCATGGGGCAGCAAGCTGCTCGCCCAGCGCCCGTACACCAGCGCCGACGCCCTGTTCGCCGCGAGCGACGCCGCCATGGCGGAGCTCACCACGGCGGACCTGGAGGAGGCGATGGCGGGCCACCCGCCGATCGGCCGGCCGAAGCCGGGAGACCCGACCTCCGCCCGCGAGCAGCGGGGCATGGCCGGGGCCTCCGAAGAGCTCAAGGCCGAACTGCTCGAACTGAACCTGGCCTACCAAGAGAAGTTCGGGCACGTCTTCCTGATCTGCGCCACCGGTGCGACCGGTGAGCAGATGCGGGACGCGGTCAAGGTCCGGATCCAGAACACCGCCGAGGTCGAGCGGGAGATCGCCCGCGGAGAGCTCGTCAAGATCAACCGGATCCGTCTGACCCGACTCCTCGAAGGAGAGTGACAAGCCATGAGCACTGAGACCACGGCCTCGGTGTCCACGCACATCCTGGACACCAGCATCGGCCGCCCCGCCGAGGGCGTCGCCATCTCGCTCGCAGCCCGCAGCGGCTTCGACGCCGAGTGGACCGCCCTGGGCGGCTCCGCCACCGACGCCGACGGGCGTTGCAAGGACCTGCCGGCACTGCCGGAGGGCACCACCCACGTACGCCTCGACTTCGAGACCGAGGCGTACTTCGCCAAGAAGCAAGCCGCCGAGGCGCAGCAGGACGCCCCCCGCGTAAGGGACAGCGGTGCGTTTTTCCCCGAGGTGACCATCACGTTCGCGGTCAACCCGGGCGAGCACTACCACGTACCGCTGCTGCTCAACCCGTTCGGCTACTCCGTTTACCGAGGGAGCTAGCAGACCATGCCCACGATTCTCGGCCAGAACCAGTACGGCAAAGCAGAGAACCGCGTCGTCAAGATCACGCGGGACGGCGACACCCACCACATCAAGGACCTGAACGTCTCGGTCGCCCTCTCCGGCGACATGGACGACGTCCACTACTCCGGCTCGAACGCGAACGTCCTGCCGACGGACACCACCAAGAACACGGTGTACGCCTTCGCCAAGGAGTACGGGATCGAGTCCGCCGAGCAGTTCGGCATCCACCTGGCCCGCTGGTTCGTAGGCAGCCAGGAGCCGATCCAGCGCGCGCGCATCCGGATCGAGGAGTACGCCTGGGAGCGGATCCAGACCTCCGACGCGAACTCCAAGTTCATCGGCGCCGACGAGGTCAAGCACTCCTTCGTCCGCAAGGGCCAGGAGACCCGCGTCACCCAGATCACGTACGACGGCCAGAACTGGGAGGTCATCTCCGGCCTCAAGGACCTGATCGTCATGAACTCCACCAACTCGGAGTTCTGGGGCTACGTGAAGGACAAGTACACGACCCTGCAGGAGGCGTACGACCGCATCCTGGCCACCCAGGTGTCGGGCCGCTGGCGGTTCAACTGGACCGACGACGAGCAGCGGATGCCCAACTGGGAGAAGTCCTACGAGCTGACCAAGAAGCACATGCTCGAGGCCTTCGCGGAGACCTACTCCCTGTCGCTGCAGCAGACCCTGTACCAGATGGGCTCGCGCATCATCAACCACCGTTCGGAGATCGACGAGGTCCGCTTCTCGCTCCCGAACAAGCACCACTTCCTCGTCGACCTCGAGCCCTTCGGCCTGAAGAACGACAACGAGGTGTACTTCGCCGCGGACCGCCCCTACGGTCTGATCGAGGCCACGATCCTGCGGGACGGCGCCGACGCGCGCATCCCGGTGGACCTGACCAACCTCTAGAGCCGGCACCCGGGTCCCGGGGCTCCGCAGTGGCCCCGGGACCCGTCCCCCCGCAACACGCGTACTTCCTGAACTCGGCACCCGGAGCATCAGACGGGGCGGCAGTACTGTCAGCTGTCAGGCCCCCGGTTTCGGCACTCAAATCCCCTGGGTCCTGCCGTGCCCGCACCGCCACTGAAAGCACGAGGAAGCCCCATGGCAGCCACTGACAGCGCGGTCGAGCGCATCGTCATCGAGAACTGTGCGATCGCCACCGTCGACGCGAACGACACCGAGTACGCCTCGGGTCACATCGTCATCGCCGGCAACAAGATCGAGGCCATCGGCGCGGGCAACGCCCCCGAGAACCTCGAGAACGTGGTACGCCGCATCGACGGCACCGGCCACCTCGTGACCCCCGGTCTGGTCAACACCCACCACCACTTCTACCAGTGGATCACCCGCGGCCTGGCCACCGACCACAACCTCTTCAACTGGCTCGTAGCGCTGTACCCGACCTGGGCGCGCATCGACGAGCAGATGGCCTACTCCGCTGCCCAGGGCTCCCTGGCCGCGATGGCCCGCGGCGGTGTCACCACCGCCATGGACCACCACTACGTGTACCCCAAGGGTGCCGGCGACCTCTCCGGCTCGATCATCCGCGCCGCGTCCGAGATGGGCGTCCGCTTCACCCTGGCGCGCGGCTCCATGGACCGCAGCGTGAAGGACGGCGGCCTGCCGCCGGACCACGCCGTCGAGACCCTCGAGGGCGCCCTCACCGACACCGAGGCGACGATCAAGAAGTTCCACGACGCCTCCTTCGACGCGATGACCCAGGTCGCCGTCGCCCCGTGCTCCCCCTTCTCGGTCTCCACCGAGCTGCTCAAGCAGGGCGCCGAGCTGGCCCGCCGCCTCGGCGTGCGCATGCACACGCACGGCAGCGAGACGGTCGAGGAGGAGAAGTTCTGCCACGAGCTCTTCGGCATGGGCCCGACCGACTACTTCGAGTCGACCGGCTGGCTCGGCGAGGACGTGTGGATGGCGCACAGCGTCCACATGAACGACTCCGACATCGCCGCCTTCGCCCGGACCAAGACCGGTGTGGCGCACTGCCCGTCCTCCAACGCCCGTCTGGCCGCCGGCATCGCCCGCGTCCCGGACATGCTCGCCGCCGGAGTCCCGGTCGGCCTCGGCGTGGACGGCACCGCCTCCAACGAGTCCGGCGAGCTGCACACCGAGCTGCGCAACGCGCTCCTGATCAACCGTCTGAACCCGGTGCACCGCGAGGCCGCCCTCAACGCCCGCCAGTCGCTGCGCCTCGGCACCTACGGCGGCGCCCAGGTCCTCGGCCGCGCCGACAACATCGGCTCGCTGGAGGTCGGCAAGCTCGCCGACCTGGTGCTGTGGAACCTCAGCACGTTCCTGCACTCCTCCATCGCCGACCCGGTCACGGCCCTTGTCTTCGGTGCGGCCGCCCCGGTGACCGCCTCCTTCGTCAACGGCAAGCAGATCGTCGAGAACAACCGACTGCTCACCGCCGACGAGGACGCCATCGCCCGCTCCACGCGGGAAGAGGCCCAGCGCCTGGCGCGGATCTCCGCGCAGGGCTGATCCCGCCGGGGGGCATCCCCAGGAATCCGGCCGGGGGGGACGGCCCCCGGCCGGTGGCCGCGGACCCGAGCGGGGTCCGCGGCAGCCGTTCCCGGGAAGCGCCCGAGGTATCCGACGGCGCCCCCGGGAGCGGTGACTCGTGTCACCACATTTCTTCGCACGCGCACGCGCACGCCCGCTCACGCACCTCACGTACCACACCGCGCCGCACCGCACCTGTTCTTCGCACCACCTCCCTGACACCCACGTCCCTGCCGACGTGTTACCCGACCGGAGGAAGCCGTGGCCCAGGCGCCCAGGTTTCGCAAAGAAGCAGCCGCACCGAAGGGGGACGGGGACGTCCATCCCGTCGACGGGACCCTGCCCCCTCTGAAAATGTTCACGAGCGGCCTCCAGCACGTGGCCGCCATGTACGCGGGCGTCGTCGCCCCACCCATGATCGTCGGCCCCGCCGTCGGACTCTCCGCCACCGAGACCGCGTTCCTGATGGGCGCGTCCCTCTTCACGGCCGGCCTCGCCACCCTCCTGCAGACCCTCGGCTTCTGGCGGATCGGGGCCAGGCTCCCCTTCGTCAACGGCGTCTCCTTCGCCGGTGTGACCCCGATGATCGCCATCGGCAAGGGCCAGGGCCACGACGCGATACCGGTCATCTTCGGCGCGATCATCGTCGCCGGCGCACTCGGCTTCGTCGCCGCCCCCTACTTCGGCAGGCTCGTCCGCTTCTTCCCGCCCGTCGTCACCGGTACGGTCATCACCCTGATCGGCGTCTCGCTGCTCCCGGTGGCCTTCAACTGGTCCCAGGGCGGCAACCGGACCGCCGCCGACTACGGCTCGATGAAGAACATCGGCCTGGCCGCCGCCACCCTGGTGATCGTCCTGCTGCTGCGCAAGTTCCTGCGCGGCTTCCTGCAGCAGATCGCCATCCTCCTCGGCCTGGCCGCGGGCACGCTGCTCGCGATCCCGCTCGGCATGGCGAACTTCGACACCGTCAAGAACGCCTCCCTGGTGGGCTTCCCGACCCCCTTCCACTTCGGCGCGCCCCAGTTCCAGGTCGCCGCCATCGTCTCGATGTGCATCGTCATGCTGGTCTGCATGACCGAGTCCACCGCCGACATCCTGGCCCTCGGCCGGATCGTCGACCGGCCGGCCGACGCCCGCACGATCGAGGGCGGCCTGCGCGCCGACGCCCTGGGCAGCGCACTCAGCCCGGTCTTCAACGGGTTCATGTGCAGCGCCTTCGCGCAGAACATCGGGCTGGTCGCCATGACCAAGGTGCGCAGCCGGTTCGTCGTCGCCGCCGGCGGCGGCATCCTGATCCTGCTCGGACTGTGCCCGGTGGCCGCCTCCGTCATCGGCGTGGTCCCGCTGCCGGTCCTCGGCGGCGCCGGCATCGTCCTGTTCGGCTCGGTCGCCGCCAGCGGCATCCAGACCCTGGCCGGTGCCTCCATGGAGCGCGGGGAGAACGCCCTGATCGTCGCCGCCTCGGTCGGCATCGGCCTGATCCCGATCGCCGCACCGGACTTCTACCACGCCTTCCCCAAGGACCTGCTGGTCGTCCTGGACTCCGGCATCAGTACCGGTTGCGTGACCGCCATCGTGCTCAACCTGGCCTTCAACCACCTCGGCGCCCGGCGGGGCGCCGCCGCCGACGGGCTCGCGGAACCGGTGCCCGCGCACTGATCCCCGTACGCCCATCGGCCGGTGCGGCGGGCTGCTTGGACGTACGTGCGAGGGCCGACAACGCGGCGAGGTGCCGCACCGGACGCCGCGACCCGGCAAACCTTTCCGGCCACAGCACTACTGATCTTTTCGTAAGTTCGGTGGGTGTGGTGGCCGTGTGGGTGGGAGGCTGTCGGGGTGGCTTATCAACCTTCCCCTTCGGCTGCCGGCTCCTCCCTTCCTCCGTTGTCGGGGCCTCAGTTGGCGGAGGCGCGTCGTGTTCGGGCGGTCGAGTTGTTCGAGGACGGCGTCTCGAATGCGGAGATCGCGCGGGCGGTGGGGGTGTGTGCCGAGA
This sequence comes from Streptomyces sp. NPDC032472, assembly GCF_040636955.1. Classification (NCBI taxonomy): domain Bacteria; kingdom Bacillati; phylum Actinomycetota; class Actinomycetes; order Kitasatosporales; family Streptomycetaceae; genus Streptomyces; species Streptomyces sp. NPDC032472. Next base: position 118,071 of record NZ_JBEZVK010000022.1, on the reverse strand, counting down.
GTGTGCGGCGTTGGCGGCGGGTGTGGGAGCAAGGCGGTGCTTCGGCCCTGCGGCGACGGGCAGCCACCGGACGCCCACCCAAGCTGGACGACGCCCAGGTCGAGACGGTCCGGGCCGCGTTGGAGCGGGGAGCCCAGGCGCATGGTTTCGAGGCCGACCTGTGGACCCTGGAGCGAGTCGGCGCCGTCGTTGAGCGGGTGACGGGAGTGGTGCTGTCGAGGGCTTCGGTGTGGCGGTTGCTGACCGGCCGGCTCGGATGGAGCCTGCAACGGCCCGAGCGGCGGGCGGTCGAGAGGGACGAGTCGGAGATCGCCCGCTGGATCGCGCACGAGTGGCCGCGGATCAAAAAGGGGCCGTGAACACACGTGCCTGGATCGTGTTCCTCGACGAATCGGGCGTCTCCCTGCTCCCTCAGATCCGCCGCACCTACGCACCCCGAGGTCGGACCCCGCTGCTGCGGCACCGGCTGAACTGGAAGCGGGCGTCGATGGCCGGGGCCCTGGGATACCACTCCACCGACCCCGATCGCGGGGCCCGCCTGTGCTTTCACCTCAAGCCCGGCAGCTACGACAGCGCCGCCCTCATCGAGGTTCTGGAGCAGATGAAGGTGTTCTACCGCGGCGAGCGGGTGGTCCTGGTCTGGGATGGTCTGTCCGCCCACTGGAGCCGGGCGATGCGGGCTTGGGCCGCCGACCAGGACTGGCTCACCCTGGAACGATTACCCGCCTACGCTCCCGAGCTGAACCCGGTGGAGCTGCTGTGGTCCTCGCTCAAGAAACGTGAACTCGCCAACCTCGCCGGCGACCACCTCGCCGATGTCGCCGACGCCACCGAGCAAGGCATCCACCGCATCAACCACAAACCACAAATGCCATGGTCCTTCCTCGCCCACACCGGCCTGACCATCCATCCACCACACCCACCGAACTTACGAAAAGATCAAAGTAAGGCCTGTCCGGCGGATCAGGTTGCTATCCGGATGAAGGGGTGTCAGCAGCCAACCGTCGACGCACCGTGACTGCGCCGCGAGACCCGCACCTCATGCCTCGGGTGTGGGCAGCGCTTCGACCGGGCGGGTCGGCAATGCCTGCATCACGACCGGCTCATCGAGGTCTTGTCAGGTGGGGTTGCTTACCCAGCCGGAGCACGTACCCGCAGTGATCAGCTTGGTCTCCCAGTGGCCCAGGCAGACGCGGAAGCGGACTGTGGCACCCTCGGGGAAGTTCTTTTCCTTGTAGCGGTGTGCGGCCATGCCGTCAGCGTTGAATATGGCGCCATAGCGGTTCCCCACTTCCCAGTCCACGACGGCGGAGGAGCCGTCCGCCTTCCCGTCGTAGACGCTGAACCAGTCGCCCTCGGGGTCGAAGCAGGCCAGGTAGACATTGTCGCCGTTCTCCATTTTACTGGCGCACTTCACCCACTCGCCGTCATGCCTAGTGGTGGTCGCGCGGTCGACTTCACGGCTGGCGGCGTTTGACTGGGTGACGGTGAGGAGAAGAGCAGCGGAGAGGGTGCCTGCGACGGCGCTTATTCGCTTGAGCCGACGGTTCTTGATCACAAGGTTCCTTCTGTGGTTGGCGTCCAACGCGGCGTTGGCGAGCTCACGAGGCTAGCTGTGAAGGATGCGATGATCAACTGTGTGTTCGATGTGAGCGTTTGGTGAGAGGGGAAACGCCAGTTGGCGGAAGCATCCCTCCGCACGCTCGGGACGGCCAGCGTGAAGGATCGCAAACCCCCTTGCTCCCGAAGGCGGTTGGGCGCGCTTGGTCAAGTTCCACTGGATAGGCCCTAGTAGGGCTTGGTCAGGTTGGTGCGGGGTCGGGGATGTTGCGGTGACAGGTGGGGCAGGCGTCGGTCCAGAGTGCGAGGACGAGCTGCACTTCGCGGACGACTCGGTAGAGGCTCAGGCCGGCGCCGTCTCTTTTGGGGACCGGGTCAGCCGCTGCAGGGTGCAGAAGGCATGGGCGACCGAGACGAGGGTGACGTGGTGGTGCCAGCCTGGCCAGGTGCGGCCCTCGAAGTGGGCCAGGCCCAACGTCTGTTTCATCTCGCGGTAGTCGTTCTCGATGCGCCACCGGAGCTTTGCGGTGCGGACCAGGACGGGCAGCGGTGTGTTCTCGGGCAGGTTGGACAACCAGAACTGCACGGGCTCGTCTGAGGTGGCGGGCCATTCGGCCAGCAGCCAGCGCGCCGGCAGCTCGGCACCGGCCGTGGCTTTGCGGATCTCGCGTCCGGCGGGCCGGATGCGCAGGACCACGAAGCGGGAGTACATGCGCTTCTGTCCGCTGCGGCCGGTGCCGGGCCGCGAGCCCTCGCGCCACTGCACCGGCCGCGCGGCCTGCTTGCCGGCCGCGATGACCAGGCTCTTCACCGTCTTTGCCGGCTCCGGGTAGGCCGGCACCGGTCGTCGGCCCCGGCCGGTGTAGGCCGGGGTGCACGGCCGGGCGTCCTCGGGCTGGGCGGTGGTCGTGGTGGAGATGCCCACCGCATAGGCAAGGCCGCGGTCTTCCACGCCGAGGCGGAAGGCGGCGGTGTCGCCGCAGCCGCCGTCGGCGATGACCAGGGGGACCTCAAGGCCCCAGGACCGTGTCTCGTCGATCACGTCGAGGGCCAGCTGCCACTTCTCGACATGGCCGACCTCGGCCGGGGTCCCGCACCGGTCGCGTCGCGCCACCTTGGCCGCATCGGCCTTCGGTGAGGCGGGATCCCAGCTCTCGGGCAGGAACAGCCGCCAGTTCACCACGCCCGAGGCGTTGTTGGACGCCAGGTGCAGCGAAACGCCGGCCTGGCAGTTGGTGACCTTGCCCGCGGTGCCGGTGTACTGCCGGGTCACATAGGCAGAGGCGTCCCCGTCCTTGAGGAACCCGGTGTCGTCCACGATCAGTGCCGTCGGTTTGACGACCGGCTGCATCCGCCAGGCCAGGCGGGCCCGCACGTGTGCCGGATCCCACGGACTGGAGGTGATGAAGTGGGCCAGGGCCTGCCGGTTGCCGTCCTCGCCCAGACGGGCGGCCATCGGCTCCACCGACTTGCGCCCGCCCTCCAGCAGCAGCCCCCGCAGATAGACCGCACCCCACCGACGCTGATCCACCCGACCGAACGGCTCGAACATCTCCGCCGCGAAATCCTCCAGATCACACCGGACCGCAGCCTACTCCCCACCCAGCACACTCGAACAACGACACGACCAATCAAGAAGACACGCCACCGACCCACCAACCTGACCAAGCCCTACTAGTTGCGGCGGAAGATCAGTGCGGCCGCACCCGCGGTGACGATCGTCGCGAGCATCCAGCCGAGGACGACCAGCAGCAGGGCGATCCACTGCGAGGCGCCGGAGGTCCGCCAGGCGGTCTCCTGCCCGAGGTCGAGGAAGGGCAGTAGCAGGTCGAGCGTGTAGATGGGGGCGCTCCAGGTGGGCGCCTCCTCCGCGTTGAGCGGCGGCGGCCGGTGCGGCGAACCACACGGACCCGAGGGCCCACAGGACGGACAGCCACACCACGCCCCGCCCGGGCCGGTACCCGTAGCCGAGGGCGAGGTCCTGGAAGAGGTCCCACACCTTGATCGCCAGGGGAAGGGTCTCCCGGCGCCGCCGGGCCTGGGCGAGGAGCACCTCGTTCGCATCGGTGTCCTCGCCCGAGGCGCGCAGGACGGCCGCCATACGCTCGTACGGCTCGGGGTCGTACTCGGGGGTGGCGGCCTCGATCCACTCCAGGCGCTGACGCAGCCCGAAGGGGCCGGCCGGAACGAGGTCCTCGTACGTGAAGTTCCGCATATCGAGGTGGCCTGCGCGCGGCCAGCTGTGCGCGGTGTCGACCAGCCGCCCCACCACCGCATTGCCCAGGGTCACCCGGCCCCGCTCCGGTCGCTCGGGCATGAAGCGCAGCTCGGGGGTCTGGACGCCGCGCAGCGACAGCTCCTGGCCGTCCCGCAGCTCCAGCCGGACGCGGTCGAGGACGAGGGAGGTGCCGAACGAGGCCCCGTCCAGGCGGAAGTTCCCCTGGACCGAGGCCCGGCGCATCCGGGGTCCGCCTTCCGGGTCGATCGCGTAGGCGTGGGCCGCGAGGACGAGGCTCTCCTCGACCACCAGCCGGGCGGCGTTGAGCGCCGTTCCGGCCGGATGGTGCAGCATGCACCCGCGCAGGCTGACGGTGCCGCCGACGCGCGCGCCGCGCAGGGTGAGCTCACCGGTGGCGTGGAGCCCGTCGGCCTCCAGGTCCTGGCCCACGTTGAGCCCGTCGCCGTCCAGGGCCTGCCCGGACCGGGCGGGCCGCAGCCGCAGCCCGGTCAGGAGCAGGTCCATGCCGATGCGGGCCTGTGGCAGGGCGATGCCCGAGGGCACGAAGCAGCCGCGCAGGCTCAGGTCCCCCTGGGTGGTCAGGCGGGCCGCGTTCACGCGGGGGACGTGGGAGCCGTCGAGGATGAGGTTGCCGGCCATGCAGTCGACGAGTTCGACCGGGCCGTCCAGACGGCAGTCGTGCAGCTCCAGGGGGACGGTCACCTGAGAGTTGGACAGGTCCAGCGCGCCGGTGACGAAGGCGCCCCGGATCTTGAGCGCCGGCGCCCGCCCGGGAAGCGCGGGCGGCCCGTTCAGCAGCAGGCGGGCGATCACCTCGGCGCGCAGGGTGCGTTCGCCGCCCCAGGGTCGGCCGTCGCCGGGGTCGTCCGCTGCCGGGTCTCCCGTGCGCAGGTCGTACGCGGTACCGATCCGGTACGCCTGCCAGAGCCCGAGCTCCGCTGCCGTCAGGTCCTCCGGAGGTTCCTCGTCCCGCTCCGCCATCCGCGCGCCCCCTTCGGCGGCCGTGTGCACTCGTCGGCGGAGCGAAGTTTCCCAGAAATCAGGTCAGTTGGCCGGAAGGAGAGCGAAGGTTCTCGCCGTCTCCGGGGCCCTCCCACAGCATCAGGTTGCTCATCAGCTCCGCCTGTTCCACCGCGTCGTCGAGGGCGTGGTGGGTGTGGCGGCGGGTGGAGCGCAGGGCGGCCGGCATCCGGCCCTTGACGGCCGCGCGCAGCGGGACCCGGGCCTTCGCCGCGTACAGGGTCTTCATGTCGAGGCAGCCCGAGTGCCCGAACGGGCTGTCGCCGCCGAACCGCATCAGGTACCAGTACAGGAACGTCCAGTCGAAGGAGGCCGGGTAGCCGCACATCACCGGCTGCGCCCCCGCCTCCTCGGCCACCTTGCGCACCCAGCTGCGGAAGGCGGCCATCGCCTCGGCCGGGTCGGTGCCCTCCCGCAGGAGCCGGTCCCGGTCGAGCCCGCTGACGGCGAGCGCCTCGGGCACGTACTGGTCGCTGATCGGCCGCAGTTCGCGGTAGAAGGTCCGCGCCTGCGGATCGGCGGCCGTATACGAGGCGCCGTCCTGCCGCCCCGCGACGGCGGCGCCGAAGCTGATCATGGAATAGGGGCCGGGGATCGGACCGTCGGCCTCGATGTCGACGGAGATGTAGAGGGAGGGATGTGCGCTGCGGGCTGCCATGCGCCTGAGCATGCCAGCCCGCAGCGCCGCCGATCATCCGGATTTCAGGAGGCCGGCGTCAGGTACATCCCGGTCTGGTCGCCGCCCGCGGTGTTCTTGCAGCCGACGTTGGACGTGGCCGGCTGGGCCACGGTCAGGGCCAGGCAGCGGCCGACCGCGAGCTGGCCGAAGTAGTTGGGGTGCATGGACTCCTGGACGAGCCCCTGGGTCTCGCTGCTGTCGATCCAGCGCGCCCACTCGCTCGTCTTGGCCGAGGCCGGCGCGGTCGTGGTCACCTGCTTGCTGGCCTTGGAGCACACCTCGCGCCCCTGGAGCATGTCGCGCAGGTCCAGGAACTGCGCGCCCTTGTCGGCGGCGACGGCCTTCAGGCGGTTCGCGATCTGCGGGACGAGCGAGTCCCGGGCCCAGTCGGAGTCGCGGTTCCAGAAGGGGCAGCCGCCGGTGTTGAGCCGGCTCCAGTCGCTCTGCGTGTACCGGTTCTCCGCCCCGCGCGGGATCGGGGAGGGGTAGGACTGCAGCACGATCCGGTACGCGGAGTCGCCGTAGCCTGCGGCGCGCATGACGGCCCGGATCTCGTCCACGGACTTGCCGACGTTCGCCATCACGCCGTCGATCTTCTGGTCGACGGCGTACTGCTGGTCGTCGTAGCAGTACGAGTTCCAGAGCACGAAGTCGTACGCGCACTCCTGGATGATGTCGGCGAAGCCGAGGTCGTTGCCGCCGACGGACAGTGCGATGACCTTGACGTCGTGGCTCGCGGCGACCGCGGCGAGCTGGTCGGCCTGCGGGGCCTCGCCCTTGAAGGCGACGCCGCCGTTCCTCGCGCGGAAGACGTTCTCGGTGGTCGCGCCGGAGCAGGCCAGGTTCACGGCCACCTCGGCGATCGCCCCGGCGCTCCTGACCTCGGCCGAGTCGGAGCGGTGGCAGCCGCCGGCGGTGGCGCCGTACACCTTCGACGGGTCGTAGGTCGAGCCGGTGGTCCAGGCCCGGTCGGTGCCGGTGCGGCTTCCGGAGTTGGTGAGGCTGTTGCCCTTCCAGCGCCCGGCCTCGCCGGAGATGTAGCTGTCGCCCATGGACACCACCGCGGTGGGCCCGGTCCCGGGGCTCGCGACCGCGGTGCCGGCCGCGCCGCCGACCAGAGCGGTGAGGGCGAGCGGCAGTGCCAGGCCGGCCCCGGCGAGCCGTCGCACGCGGCCGCGGGTCCTGTCCTTGCCGGTGTTGCGGAATCCGATCACAGCGGAACTCCTGCGGTAGGCCATGCCGGAGCCGGAGCGAACTCCGGGGCATGGCTGGGGAAGTGGGGGTTACCGCCGGCCGGTGGCACCGGAAAGGTGACATGGCGCACGTTGTTACCGCTAGGTAGCCGCAGATTACGATGGCGTAACGACCGACCGGTCGTTCGGCCCCCCGGCGTTCCGCTTCCCGACCTGTCCGCCCTTCCGGTTTTCCGGACTCCCCCTTCCTGATTCCGTGCCAGGGAGCAGGGCAGGACGTGAAACGACTCCGCCCCCGGCCGTGGGGCCGGGGGCGGAGTCGGTGCGTTCGGCTGCTGTGCGATCAGCCGACGAGGCGCTCGTACGCGGGGAGGGTGAGGAAGTCCGCGTAGTCGGCGTCCAGGGAGACCTGGAGGAACAGGTCGTGGGCCTGCTGCCACTTGCCGGCCGCGTAGGCCTCGTCGCCGAGCTCGGCGCGCAGGGCGGCCAGTTCCTCGGCGGCGATGGTGCGGGTCAGTTCGGCGGTGGCCCTCTCGCCGTTCTCGAAGACGACGCCGGCGTTGATCCACTGCCAGATCTGCGAGCGGGAGATCTCGGCGGTGGCCGCGTCCTCCATCAGGCCGAAGATGCCGACGGCGCCCAGGCCGCGCAGCCAGGCCTCGATGTAGCGGATGCCGACCTGGACGGCGTTGCGCAGGCCCTCGTAGGTGGGCTTGGCGTCCAGGGAGTCGATGGCGATGAGCTCGCCCGGGGCCACCGAGACGTCCTCGCGCAGCCGGTCCTTCTGGTTCGGCTTCTCGCCGAGGACCGCGTCGAAGGAGGCCATCGCGATCGGGACCAGGTCGGGGTGGGCGACCCAGGAGCCGTCGAAGCCGTCGTTCGCCTCGCGGTCCTTGTCGGCCTTCACCTTCTCGAACGCAACGCGGTTGGCCTCGGCGTCCTTGCGGGACGGGATGAAGGCCGCCATGCCGCCGATGGCGTGCGCGCCGCGCTTGTGGCACGTGCGGACCAGGAGCTCGGTGTACGCCCGCATGAACGGGGCGGTCATCGTGACGGCGTTGCGGTCCGGCAAGACGAACTTCTCGCCGCCGTCGCGGAAGTTCTTCACGATGGAGAACAGGTAGTCCCAGCGGCCCGCGTTCAGGCCCGCGGCGTGGTCGCGCAGTTCGTAGAGGATCTCCTCCATCTCGTACGCGGCCGTGATCGTCTCGATGAGGACGGTGGCGCGGACGGTGCCCTGCGGGATGCCGACGTAGTCCTGGGCGAAGACGAAGATCTCGTTCCACAGGCGCGCCTCGAGGTGCGACTCCGTCTTCGGCAGGTAGAAGTACGGGCCCTTGCCCAGGTCGATCAGGCGCTGTGCGTTGTGGAAGAAGTACAGGCCGAAGTCCACCAGCGCACCCGGCACCGACCGGCCGTCGACCCGGACGTGGCGCTCCTCCAGGTGCCAGCCGCGCGGCCGCATCACGACGGTCGCCAGCTGCTCGGCGGGCTTCAGGGCGTACGACTTGCCCGTGCGCGCGTCGGTGAAGTCGATGCGGCGCTCGTAGGCGTCGATCAGGTTGAGCTGGCCGAGGACCACGTTCTCCCAGGTGGGCGCCGAGGCGTCCTCGAAGTCGGCGAGCCAGACCCTGGCGCCCGAGTTCAGGGCGTTGATGGTCATCTTGCGGTCCGTCGGACCGGTGATCTCCACACGGCGGTCGTTCAGGGCGGCCGGGGCCGGCGCGACCTGCCACTCGCCCTCGCGGACCTGTGCGGTGTCCGCGAGGAAGTCGAGGTGCGAGGTGCGGGCGATCTCGGCGCGGCGCTCGGCGCGGCGGGCGAGGAGCTCGTCGCGGCGGGGGGTGAACCGCCGGTGGAGCTCGGCCACGAAGGCGAGGGCGGCCTCGGTCAGGACCTCGTCCTGGCGGGGGAGGGGCTCGGCGTCGACGATGGCCAGCGATGACGGCGCTGGTGCGGACATATCTGTCACTCCTTCAGCGGCGGTGCCTGGCGGCCGCGGGGGAATGCTCGCGCGGGACGGCACGCAGTGCCGTCGGGTGTGGAGAGTTCCGGGATACGGTCGCGGGCGCCGTCTGGGGGTTCAGGGCGCTTCTGACCAGTGGATAGTAATTTCCTTATGGTGGAAGTTCAATGGTTTGTTGATGTCGAGATTCTCTGAGTCGACAGACTCCGCTCCCTGGTGGCCCTGAGTGCCACCACCGTCACGCCCCGCTCAGGTCTGTCCCGAGCCGGACTCAGGCAAGTCGTGCCAGGTCGGGCGGGGTGTCGATGTCGTACGCCTCCGCGACGTCCCCGCACTCCACCAGCGTGAGCTCCGCCGCGTGCGCTGTCAGGTGCACCCGCGCGCCCTTGTCGCCGGTCGCCGTCGCCGCGATGTCGGCCCACCGGTCCGCCCCGAAGAGCACCGGATGGCCGCGCTCCCCGCCGTACGCCGCCGCCACCAGGCTGGACGGCGAGCGGTACGCCTGGCGGACCCGGGCCACCGCCGCGGGCCCGATGCCCGGCTGGTCCACCAGCGACACCAGCGCCGCGCCGGCGCCCGTACCGGCCAGGGAGGCGAGGCCGACGCGCAGCGACGAGCCCATGCCCTCGGCCCAGTCCGGGTTGTCCAGGACCACGCACCCGCTCAGGTCCGCCCGCTCGCGGACCTCGGCCGCCGAGGCGCCGAGCACCACGTGCACCGGCCCGCAGCCCGCCTCCCGCAGCACCCGCACCGCGTTCTCGACGAGCGGGCGCCCGCGGTAGGGGAGCAGGGCCTTGGGGCGGCCGCCGAGACGGCGCCCGCCGCCGGCCGCCAGCAGCAGGCCTGCGATCACGGGGCCGCCGGGTGGGTCGACCGGGCCGACCGGACCGGCTGGGTTGACTGGGGTGGGTGAGTTCGTCGAGTCGGCTGACATGACAGCGATTCTCGCGCCTCCTCCGGGGCCGGTGACCGGCGTACCAGGATCCGGTGCAGGGCGCGCCGTACGGCGGCCTGCGCCGCACCCAGCCGCAGCGGTTCGCCGATGCGGTTCTCGGCGGCGGCCACCAGCGCACGCTCGTCGCGGTCGGTCAGCAGGTTCTGCATGGCGGATCTCCTTGCCAATCGGGAGCCAATACCGCGAGTCTGGTCACCGATTGGCCTGGACGGCAGAGCCAATCAGGGGAGGTTGGCATGGCAAACGGGCGAGTCGTCCAGACGGCGGACAGAACGATCGGCAGCCGCCAACTCGCGGCACTCCTGCCCCCCGAGGTGCTGGCGCGCCCCGGCTACCGCTCCCTCGCCGACGCCCTGCGCACCCTGCTCCTCGACGGCCGCGTCGCCCTGCACGTACGGCTGCCCGCCGAGCGGGACCTCGCCGAGGCGCTCGGCGCCAGCCGGGCCACCGTCACCGGGGCGTACGACCTGCTGCGCGAGAGCGGCTACGTGCGCAGCCGGCGCGGCTCCGGCACCTGGACCGACCTGCCCGAGGGGCACGCCCCGGTCGGCGCCCACCTCCTCGGCGGCACCGGCGGCTACCGCCCCGACGGCGAGGACGGCCTCGACCTCGCCATCGCCGCCATGGGCGCGCCCGTCGACAGCCTCGCCGAGGCCCTCGCCTGGGCCGCGGCCCGGCTGCCCCGCTTCGCCCGCAACCCCGGCTACCACCCCTTCGGCCTGCCCGACCTGCGCACCGCCATCGCCGACCGCTTCACCCGGCGCGGCCTTGCCACCCACCCCGGGCAGATCCTGGTCACCGCGGGCGCCCAGCAGGCCTTCGCGCTGGTCGTGAACCTGCTGTGCCGGCCCGGCGACCGGGTGGTGACCGAGAACCCCACGTACGCCAACGCCCTCGACGCACTGCGCCAGGCCCGGCTGCGCACCGGCTCGATCGCCGTCTCCGACGCCGGCTGGGACATGGAGATCGCCGAGTCCACCCTGCGCCAGACCGTGCCGAAGCTGGCGTACGTGATCCCGGACTTCCACAATCCGACCGGCGCACTGATGCCCCGCGAGCAGCGGCTGCGGCTGCTGGCGGCGACCCGCCGCACCGGGACCTGGCTGGTCGTGGACGAGACCATCGCCGACATCGCCCTCGACGTGCCGGCGCCAGCGCCGCTGCCCTCGCTCGCGCCGCGCGGCGAGGCGGACCACGTGGTGGTGATCGGCTCGCTCAGCAAGACCCATTGGGGCGGCCTGCGCGTGGGCTGGGTCCGGGCCGCCGAGAAGGTGATCACCGAGCTGGCTGCGGTGCGGGTCGCCGCCGACATGACCGGCTCGGTGCTGGACCAGCTCGTCGCGCTGCCCCTGCTGGAGGGCGTGGAGCGCTCCCTGCCGATCCGCCTGGCCGAACTGCGCAGCCGCCGCGAGGTGCTGGTGCGGGCGCTGGAGGAGCACACCCCGGAGTGGTCCTGGCAGGTGCCGCCGGGCGGGCTGTCGCTGTGGGTGGACTTGGGTGAGCCGGTGAGCTCGGCGCTGGCCGAGCGGGCCGCCGCCGGCGGGGTGCACATCGGCCGCGGGGCCCGCTTCGGCGTGGACCCCGGCACCTTCGAGCACCGCATCCGGATCCCGTACACCCTGCCCGAGGACCGCCTGGAGGAGGCCGTGCGCCGCCTCGCCGCCGCCTTCCACGACGGCGTCCCCCTGGCCCCGTCGGTCGACCGCCCCCACTGGGTGGCCTGACCGCCGCCCGGCGGTCAGGCCTGCGGTCAGGGGGTGCTGTTGCGGGGTGCCGTCACGGGGTGCGGATGAGGCGGCGGGTGGCGGCCGCGGCCACCGCCGCCGTACGGGAGTCCACGCCGAGCTTCGCGTACACGTGGACCAGGTGCGACTTGACCGTGGCCTGGCTGAGGAACAGCCGCTTGGAGATCTGCTGGTTCGACAGGCCGTCCGCGACCAGCTGGAGCACCTCCAGCTCCCGCTTGGTCAGCGCCTCCGCGGGCGTGCGCATCCGGTCCATCAGGCGCAGGGCCACCGCCGGGGCCAGCGCCGACTGGCCGGCCGCCGCCGTGCGCACCGCCGCCGCCAGCTCCTCCGGCGGGGCGTCCTTGAGCAGATAGCCCGAGGCGCCCGCCTCGACCGCCGCCAGGATGTCCGCGTCCGTGTCGTACGTCGTGAGCACCAGCACCCGCGGGGCCCCGGGCCGGGCCGTGATCGCCGCCGTCGCCGCCGAGCCGTGCATCCCCGGGCCGAACTGCAGGTCCATCAGCACCACGTCCACCGGCTCGGCCGCGGCCAGCTCGACGGCCCGCTCGGCGGTCGCCGCCTCCGCGACCACCGTGAAGTCCGGCTCCGTGTCCAGCACCGCACGCAGCCCGGCCCGCACCACCGGGTGGTCGTCGGCCAGCAGCAGCCGGATCGTCATCGGGAAGCCTCCGCGTCCGTGTTCGTGTCGGTGTCGGTGTCGGTGTCGGCGTTCGTCCGGGTCACGGTGCCCGTGCGGGTGTCCGTGGGCAGCGTGACCGCTACCGCCGTGCCCTGCCCCGGCGCGGACTCCACCGTGAACAGCCCGCCCAGCGACTCCGCCCGCGCCCGCATCGCCGGCAGCCCGAAGCCGCCGTCCCCGGAGGGGGCGCGGGCCGGGTCGAAGCCGGCCCCGTCGTCCACGATGTCCAGCGTCACCGAGGCGTCCATGAACGTCAGGGTGATCCCCGCGCGCCCGGCGCCCGCGTGCCGCACCACGTTGGCCAGCGCCGACTGCGCGATCCGCAGCAGGGCCACCTCGTACGGAGTCGGCAGCTCCCGAGGCGTCCCGCTCAGCGAGAACCGGGCCTGCGGCACCCCCGCGCACAGCCGCTCCAGCGCGGCGGCCAGCGAGCCGCGGTCCAGGTCCGGCGGCGTCAGCGCCCGTACGAACCGGCGCGCCTCGGCCAGGTTGTCCTGCGCGGCCTCCCGGGCCCGGCCGATGTGCTCCAGCGCCGGGGCCAGCCCCGGGTCTCCCTCGGGCAGCGCCCGCTCGGCGGCCCGCAGCAGCAGCTGGATCGAGGAGAGCCCCTGGGCCAGCGTGTCGTGGATCTCGCGGGCCAGCCGCTCCCGCTCGGCCGTGGTCCCGGCGGCCCGCTCGGCCGCGGCGAGCTCGGCCCGCGTGGCGATGAGCTCCTCGATCAGCTCGCGGCGGCGTTCGCTCTCCCGGTACAGGGCCTGGTAGCCCAGGACCGTCGCGACGGCCACCGCGGCGCCCAGCAGCGGCCCGAGGAAGGCGCCCGGGTTCACGGTGCCGCTGTGCGTGAGGAAGGAGCCGATGGCCGCGCAGGCGGTCACGGCGACGGCCGCGAGCCCCCAGCGCAGCCGCAGCAGGTGCAGTTCGAGGAAGTACAGCGGGAAGGCCAGCCACAGCCCGTCGGGGGACAGCACCAGCAGCCCCGCCCACAGCGCGCCGAGCGCCGCCAGCCAGGCCCCGGCGGCCGCCGGCGAGCGGCGGACGGCGCAGGAGCGCACCCCGGCCGCGTACACGGCGGCGAGGACGGCGCAGACGGCGGTGACCGCCACCGCCCCGGGGGCGGAGTGGCTGACGGCCCGGCCCGCGGCGAGCGCGAGCAGCGCGAGCAGCAGGGCGTGCAGGCACAGCCGCAGGACGCGGGTGACGGGTGTGAGCGGCCGGGAAGCGGTACGGGAGGGCGAGGGTGACGCGGTCATGGCCCGACCAGCGTAAGCGGGCCCCGACCGGGCCCGGTCAATCGAAAGTTTGATGTCGGGATGCGTCCTTCGATACCAGGATCGCTCCCGTGGCGCGATGTCCCGGGCGCACCGGGCCGACCAAGGTGGGGGACATGTTCGTCGCATGGAGAGATCTACGGTTCGCGAAGGGCCGCTTCGCGCTCATGGGCTCGGTCGTCCTGCTGATCACGCTGCTGGTCGGCCTGCTGTCCGGGCTCACCGCCGGCTTGGCCCGGGAGAACATCTCGGCCGTCACCGGCCTGCCCGCCACGCACCTGGCCTTCGCCGAGCCCGGCGGGGAGCAGAAGGTGTCCTTCACCAACTCCCAGCTGCTCGAGAAGGCCTGGCAGGCCTGGCGGGCGCAGCCCGGCGTGCGGTCGGCGCAGCCGCTCGGCATCCGGACCACCAACGCCGCCGCGGGCGAGCGCACCGCCGCCGTGTCGGTCTTCGGCACCGACCCGGCCGGACCGCTCGCGCCGAAGGCGGGCGGCGGCCCCGCGCAGGGCCGGGTGGTCCTCTCCGAGAAGGCCGCGAAGGAGCTCGGCGGCCTCACCGCCGGATCCCGGCTGAAGATCGGCCCGCTCGACCTGGTCGTCGCCGCGGTCTCCGGCACCGCCGCCTACAGCCACACCCCTGTGGTCTGGGCGGACCTGGACGACTGGCAGCGCATCGGCAACCCCGGCACCTCACCGGACACCGTGGCCACCGTCATCGCCCTCGACGTGCCGGGCGGTGGCGCGGACCTGGCCGCCGGGGACCGGGCCGCGGGGACCCGGGCGCAGACCGTCGACGAGGCCCTCGGCGCCATAGGGTCCTACCAGGCGGAGAACGGCTCGCTCCAGCTGATGAGGGGCTTCCTCTTCGCCATCTCCGCCCTGGTCATAGGGGCCTTCTTCACCGTCTGGACGATCCAGCGCAGCGGTGACATCGCCGTCCTGAAGGCCCTGGGCGCCTCCACCCCGTACCTGCTGCGGGACGCCCTCGGCCAGGCCGTGGTCATGCTCGCGATCGGCACCGGGGCCGGTACGGCGCTCGCCGCCGGCATCGGCGCGCTGATCAGCGGCGGCGACGTGCCGTTCGTCCTGGAGACCGCCACCGTCCTCGCACCCGCCGCGATCATGATCGTGCTCGGCGCGCTGGGGGCGGCCCTGTCCATCCGGCGGATCACCGCCGTCGACCCCCTGACCGCCCTCGGGAGCGCCCGATGACCCTGCTCGTGGACGACGTCACCCTCACCTACCCGGACGGCGAGAGCCGGCTCACCGCCCTGGACCGGGTCCGGCTGGAGGTGCCCGCCGGCACGCTGACGGCGGTGGTCGGGCCCTCCGGCTCCGGCAAGTCCAGCCTGCTCGCGGTCGCCGCCACGCTGGTGACCCCGGATTCCGGCCGGGTGGTCGTGGCCGGCCGGGACACGGCCGGGCTGAGCGCCGCCGAGAAGTCGGCGCTGCGCCGCGAGAAGATCGGCATCGTCTTCCAGCAGCCGAACCTGCTGGCCTCGCTGACCGCCGCCGAGCAGCTGCAGGTCATGGCGCACCTGTCGGGCAGGCCCTCGCGGGAGCTGCGGCGGCGGGCGCTGGAGCTGCTGGACGCGGTCGGTCTGGCCGACAAGGCCGACAAGCGGCCGCACCAGCTCTCGGGTGGGCAGCGGCAGCGGGTCAACATCGCCCGCGCCCTGATGAACGAGCCGGCGGTGCTGTTGGTCGACGAACCGACCAGTGCGCTGGACCACGAGCGGGGGGCGGGTGTCCTCGACCTGCTGGTCGGGCTCACGCGGGAGCGGGGGACGGCCACCGTGCTCGTCACGCATGACCGGGCCCATCTTGAGCGGATGGACCGTACGGCGACGATGACGGACGGGCGTCTGACGGAGCCCGTGGCTGCCGCGTGAGGGGCGGTGCCCAAGCCGAAGGCCCCGGCCTCCCGAGAGGGGCCGGGGCCTTCGCGTGGCCGGGCCGAAGATTCGGGGCTCCGCCCCGGACCCCGCGCCTCAAACGCCGGCGGGGCTGGATTTGCCGGACCGCCGCCTCAAGCGCGGGCGGGTCGGAGCTACGCCGGGGTCTGGCTCTGGAGGGCTACCGAGAGTTCCGCCGCCACGTTCTGGAGGATCGGGACGATCGACTCGGTCAGGTCCTCCGTCACGCGGCCGGCCGGGCCCGAGATGGAGATCGCGGCGGCGGTCGGCGAGTTCGGGACCGACACGGCCAGGCAGCGGACTCCTATCTCCTGCTCGTTGTCGTCGACCGCGTAGCCCGCCCTGCGGACCTGCTCCAGGGCGTCCAGGAAGCCCTCGGGCGTGGTGATGGTCTTCTCGGTCGCGGCCGGCATCCCGGTGCGCGCGAGCAGGGCCCGGACCTCGTCGGCCGGGGTGTAGGCCAGCAGCGCCTTGCCCACGCCCGTGGAGTGCGGCAGCACGCGGCGGCCGACCTCGGTGAACATGCGCATGGAGTGCTTGGACGGCACCTGGGCGACGTAGACGATCTCGTCACCGTCGAGCAGGGCCATGTTCGCCGTCTCGCCGGTCTCCTCGACCAGGCGGGCGAGGTACGGGCGGGCCCAGGTCCCCAGGAGGCGCGACGCGGACTCGCCGAGGCGGATCAGACGCGGGCCGAGGGAGTACCGTCGGTTGGGCTGCTGCCGCACGTACCCGCACGCGACGAGGGTGCGCATGAGGCGGTGGATGGTCGGCAGCGGCAGCCCGCTGGCGGTGGAGAGCTCACTGAGGCCGACCTCGCCACCCGCATCGGCCATGCGTTCGAGCAGATCGAAGGCGCGCTCGAGGGACTGGACGCCACCGCCGGCGGCGGTGGTCTTGGCGGAAGCGTCGGTGGTGCTGGCGCTGGACGTCGGCACGGCGCGGTCCTTTCGGTGCTGGCAGGCAAGGAAGCAGCCTACCGGGCTCTCGGCCTCGGCCCTAGAGTCGGGTCAACGCCGTCCCCGCCGGTCAGAGCGGGTTTGTCCGGGTGGTGGAGGTGCTCCGGAAGTTACCCGTGCACCCCCCGGTGGCGATAGCTACATTCTGAATAGCGAAA
Organism: Streptomyces sp. NPDC032472; assembly: GCF_040636955.1. Lineage (NCBI taxonomy): Bacteria > Bacillati > Actinomycetota > Actinomycetes > Kitasatosporales > Streptomycetaceae > Streptomyces > Streptomyces sp. NPDC032472. The sequence goes on along the minus strand of NZ_JBEZVK010000022.1, from coordinate 101,732 downwards.
TCTTAATTCCATGCTGTGGAAACCTCCAATTGCGGACACGGAGTGTCGGTGCAGTGTCCGCCCACTCTTGACTGGGCCCCGGATCGGCATGAAGACTCCGTCAACAGAACGTTGAATTTCGCTCTGTGGAAGTAGATGGGGAGGTTCCGGCGTGTCCGACCACGTGGAACTGGTACTGCGCTCGACCCGCGTCATCACCCCCGAGGGGACGCGCGCCGCTTCGGTCGCCGTCGCCGCCGGGAAGATCGTCGCCGTCCTGCCGCACGACGCCGAGGTACCGGCCGGCGCCCGGCTGGAGGACTTCGGCGACGACGTCCTGCTCCCCGGTCTGGTCGACACCCACGTGCACGTCAACGACCCGGGCCGCACCGAGTGGGAGGGCTTCTGGACGGCCACCCGCGCCGCCGCGGCCGGAGGCATCACCACGATCCTCGACATGCCGCTGAACTCCCTGCCGCCCACCACCACGGTCGGCAACCTCGTCGTCAAGCGGGACGTCGCCCGCGCCAAGGCGCACGTGGACGTCGGCTTCTGGGGCGGAGCGCTGCCCGACAACGTCAAGGACCTGCGCCCGCTGCACGACGCCGGGGTCTTCGGCTTCAAGTGCTTCCTGTCGCCCTCCGGCGTCGACGAGTTCCCGCAGCTCGACCAGGACCAGCTCGCCGCCTCCCTCGCGGAGATCAGCGGCTTCGGCGGCCTGATGATCGTCCACGCCGAGGACCCGCACCACCTCGACTCCGCGCCGGTCGTCCCCGGCCCGAAGTACGCCGACTTCCTCGCCTCCCGCCCGCGCGACGCCGAGAACACCGCGATCGAGAACCTGATCGCCCAGGCCAAGCGGCTGAACGCACGCGTCCACGTGCTGCACCTGTCCTCCAGCGACGCGCTCCCGCTGATCGCCGCCGCCAAGGCCGAGGGCGTGCAGATCACCGTCGAGTCCTGCCCGCACTACCTCACCCTTACGGCCGAGGAAGTCCCCGACGGCGCCAGCGAGTTCAAGTGCTGCCCGCCCATCCGCGAGGCCGCCAACCAGGACCTGCTCTGGGACGCCCTCGCCGACGGCACCATCGACTGCATCGTCTCGGACCACTCGCCCTCCACCGCCGACCTCAAGACGGCCGACTTCTCCACCGCCTGGGGCGGCATCTCCTCCCTCCAGCTGGGCCTGCCGGCCATCTGGACCGAGGCGCGCAAGCGCGGCCGCACCCTGGAGGACGTCGTCCGCTGGATGTCCACAGCCCCGGCCCGCCTGGCGGGCCTGGACCGGAAGGGCGCCATCGAGGCCGGCCGCGACGCCGACTTCGCGGTGCTCGCCCCCGAAGAGACCTTCACCGTGGACCCGGCCGAGCTGCACCACCGCAACCAGGTCACGGCGTACGCGGGCAAGACCCTGCACGGCGTCGTGCAGTCCACCTGGCTGCGCGGCACGCAGATCGCCGACCACGGCACCCCGTCCGAGCCCACCGGCCTCCTCCTCGAAAGGCAGAACTGACCGTGGCGATCCCTTCTTTCACCGGCAACGCGAACCCGTACGGAGGCGGCGACCCGTACGCCGACTACCGCACGGCCGAGTTCCCGTTCACGCAGTACGCGAACCTCGCCGACCGTCAGCTCGGCGCCGGTGTGATCGCCGCCAACGACGAGTTCTTCGCCCAGCGCGAGAACCTGCTGGTCCCCGAGGCCGCCGAGTTCGACCCCGAGCACTTCGGCCACAAGGGCAAGATCATGGACGGCTGGGAGACCCGCCGCCGCCGCGGCGTCTCCGCCGAGCAGCCCTGGCCCACCGCCGAGGACCACGACTGGGCGCTCGTCCGCCTGGGCGCCCCCGGCGTGATCCGCGGCATCGTCGTGGACACCGCCCACTTCCGCGGCAACATGCCGCAGGCCGTCTCCATCGAGGGCACCAACTGGGAGGGCGCGCTCGCCCCGACCCCCGAGGAGCTCCTCGGCGACGACGTGAAGTGGACGACCCTCGTCCCGCGCACCACGGTCGGCGGCCACGCGGCCAACGGCTTCGAGGTCGGCGTCGAGCAGCGCTTCACCCACCTGCGCGTCAACCAGCACCCCGACGGCGGCATCGCCCGCCTGCGCGTCTACGGCGAGGTCCTGCCGGACCCGAAGTGGCTCGCGGCGCTCGGCTCCTTCGACGTCGTGGCGCTGGAGAACGGCGGTGCGGTGCAGGACGCGTCCAACCGCTTCTACTCCCCGCCGACCAACACCATCAACCCGGGCCGCTCCCGCAAGATGGACGACGGCTGGGAGACCGCCCGCCGCCGTGACAACGGCAACGACTGGATCCGCTACCAGCTCGTCGCCGAGTCCGAGATCCGCGCGGTCGAGATCGACACCGCCTACCTCAAGGGCAACTCGGCCGGCTGGGCCTCGCTGTCGATCAAGACCGGCGAGGAGGGCGAGTGGCAGGAGTTCCTCCCCCGCACCCGCCTGCAGCCCGACACCAACCACCGCTTCGTGCTGGACGTCCCGGCGGTCGGCACCCACGTCCGCATCGACATCTTCCCGGACGGCGGCTTCTCCCGCCTGCGCCTGTACGGCTCCCTGACGGAGGCCGGCGCCGCCGCGCTCGCCGCCCGCCACCAGGAGCTCGGCGGCTGACACCGCCCGCAGTACCGCCCCGGGGGCCGACACCCCCGGGGTGAACCGGAACCTCCGAGGTCCCGGACAGCCCGTGGGGCGCAGCCGTACCGCTCGGTACAGGTGCGCCCCTTCGGCATGTACGGCGTCGGCCGCCGGGCTCGTCAACCGCCGGGCCCGTCAACCGGTCCCGGTCCGGCTCAGGCCGCGTGGCCGCCGTCCACGGAGTACTCGGCCCCCGTCACGTACGCGGCCCCGTCCCCGGCCAGGAAGGCCACCACGTGGGCCACCTCCTGCGGCGTGCCGAACCGGCCGAGCGCGGTCATGGCCCGCTGGCCCTCCGCGTACTCCCCGTCCGCCGGGTTCATGGACGTGTCCGTCGGCCCCGGGTGCACGATGTTGGCCGTGATCCCGCGCCCGCCCAGCTCGCGGGCCAGCGCCTTGGTCAGGCCGGTCAGCGCGGACTTGCTCATCGCGTACAGCGTGCCGCCCGGGCCGGGGACCCGCTGGGTCATGCAGGTGCCGATGGTGACGATCCGTCCGCCGCGGTCCATCAGCAGGGCCGCCGTCTGCGCGGCCACGAAGGCCCCGCGGACGTTGACGGCGAGCACCCGGTCGACGTCGGCCGCGCCGATGGTCTCGATCGGCCCGAGGACACCGATGCCCGCGTTGTTGACGAGCACGTCCAGCCGCCCGAACTCCTCGGCGGCCCGCCGCACCGCCCCGGCCACGGCCTCGGCGTCCCCGGCGTCGGCCCGTACGGCCAGCGCCCGCCGGCCCAGCGCCTCGATCTTCCCGACGACCTCGGCGGCTGCCTCGGCATCGTGCACGTAGCTGATCGCGACATCGGCCCCCTCCTCGGCCAGCCGCAGTGCCACCGCGGCCCCGATGCCCCGGCTGCCACCCGTCACGAACGCCGCCCTGCTGCTCATGGAACCCTCCTCGTCGTGCCACCAACTTGGTTGCGGGTTCAATAAAACCGGGGTGTGCCGACCACCGCTGGCAGGAATCCGACCTGGCGTTCGGGCGGCCCGCGCAGAGCCGGCGGGGCGTCAGCCCCGCGAGCGCCAGACCGTCAGATCCGCCCGCAGGAAGCTGTCCAGGCCCTTCACCCGGACCGGCGTCGACTTGATCTGGAGCACGAGCACGCCGATGTCACCCGACGGGTGCCGGATGCAGAACTCGCTGCCGGCCGCCGCCGAGGCGAGCGGCCAGCGGGTGGGCTTGGCCGTGGGCAGGAGGGCCCGGCAGTCGTCGACGGAGAGCCCCGGTTTGCCGTACGACATGAGGATCGCACTGGAGTCGCTGACGAGGTCGCAGTCGATCTCGTCGCATTCGAGGCGGACGTCGCCCTTGCGGTCCTCGCGCGCCACCCCGTCCTGGAGGCTCAGCGAGCCCTTCTCGTCCAGCTGGACGCCGGGGTACGGGTACGCCTGCACGGAGCGCGAGGCCTGGGGGGAGGCCTTCGCCGCCCCGGACGCCAGCCCGCCGGCCAAGGCCCCGGCCCCCGAGCGCGCGGACGACGGGGCCGAGGCGGAGGAGCCCGGGGCGGCAGGGGCGGAACCGGCCGGGCCCTTCGCGCCGGCGGACCGTCCGCCCGCACCGTCCCCTCCGTCCGCCCGCTCCCCGAGCAGCCAGGCCAGGCCCCCCAGCAGCCCCGTCGCCGTCAGCGCGGCCAGGGCGATCAGCGCGGTCCGCCGCCGGCGCGCCCGCGGGTCCTGCGCCCCGTCCGGCTCCGGCGGAGGCGCCCAGGGGGAGGCCGGCCCCGGAGCGGCCGGCGCCGCCAGGGTGTGCACCGGGGTCGGATCCGGCACCGGGCCCGGTACGGACACCTCCGGCCCCATGGCCTCGCGCCAGACGGCCGGGCCGCCGCCGGCGTCGCCCTCCGCGCCGAGCCGGCTGCGGCACGCGTGCACGATCTCGGCCGGGGTGGCCCGCTCCGCCGGATCGGCGGCCAGGCACCGGGCGATCAGCGGACGCAGCGCCTCCGGCAGCCCCGACAGGTCGGGGGCGGAGTGCACGATCCGGTACAGCACGCTCAGCTGCGGCCCGTCCCCGTACAGCGTCTCGCCCAGCGCGGCGAACGCCGCCGTCTGGCCCAGCGCGAACACGTCGGTCGCCGGGGTGACCTCGCCGCCCGCCGCCTGCTCGGGGGCCATGAACGCCGGGGTGCCGACGGCGGTGCCCGCGGCGGTGTGCGAGGAGACCCCGGAGGCCAGCGAGATGCCGAAGTCGATCACCCGCGGCCCGTCGGCGGCCAGCAGGACGTTGGACGGCTTCATGTCCCGGTGCACCACGCCCGCCCCGTGGATGGCCTGGAGCGCCTCGGCCACCCCGGCCATCAGCCACAGCACGGCGGGCACCGGCAGCGGCCCCCGCCGCGCCACCGCCTCGGCCAGCGAGGGCCCCGGCACGTACACGGTGGCCAGCCAGGGCTGCGTCCCGTCCGCGTCGGCGTCGATCAGCTCGGCGGTGTACGCCCCCCGCACCCGGCGGGCCGCCTCCACCTCGCGCCGGAACCGCCGGCGGAAGTCGGGGTCCTCCGCCAGCTCCGGCCGGACCACCTTGATGGCCACAGGGCGGCCGCCCGGCGTGTGCGACAGGTAGACCCGGCCCATGCCGCCCGCGCCGAGCCGCGCCGCGAGGCGGTAGCCGGCCACGGCCCGCGGATCGTCCCCCTGCAGCGGCCGGAACACCTCGGTGGTGCTGTCCATCGGCTCTCTCCCCCGACTCCCGTGATTCCCCGATCACCTGATCAACCGATGAATTGATCAGCGGCAGCCTATGCGGGGGGCGGGCGGGTGGCGGCAATCGGAGGGGGCTCCGAGCGCGCCGCAGCGATGAGTCGCGGGCGGGCCGGGAGTCTGAACCACTGAACGGACCCCTACCCCGGAGCGCAGAGCCATGGCCAAGCTGACCCTCACCACCTTCGTCACCCTCGACGGCGTGATGCAGGCCCCCGGCGGCCCCGACGAGGACCGCAGCGGCGCCTTCCACTACGGCGGCTGGCTCGTGCCGTTCGCCGACGAGGGCATGGGCGCGTTCATGACGGAGGTCTTCGACCGGGTGGGGGCCTTCCTGCTCGGGCGCCGGACGTACGAGATCTTCGCCGGGTACTGGCCGCAGCACGACGACCCCGCCGACCCGATCGCGAGCCGCCTCAACACCCTGCCCAAGTACGTGGCCTCCACCACGCTGAAGGACCCGCAGTGGGCCCGCACCACCGTCATCGACGGCGAACAGCTGCAGAGCGAGATCGTCCGGGTCAAGGACGCGCTGGGGGAGGACCGCGAACTGCAGGTGCACGGCAGCGGCATGCTCGCGCAGTGGCTGCTGGCGCGGGACCTGGTGGAGGAGCTGAACCTGCTGGTCTTCCCCGTCTTCCTCGGCGCGGGGCGCCGGCTGTTCCCCACGGGCGGGCTGCCCACCGCGTACGAGCTGACCGCCTCGCGCACGACGGAGCGCGGCACGGCCATCCACACCTACCGCCCGACGGGCCGCGCCGCGTTCGGCAGCTTCTGACGCGACCGGTGCCGGGCCCTGCGGGGCCCCGAAACCGCTCGACCGGCATGATCAGCCGACGGTACGGTGGCCCCGCAACCGTGCGAGCCGCCGAAGTCTCCACCCGCCCCGAGCCGTTGGAGCTCCCGGTGACCTCGTCCGCCACCTCGCCCGCCCTGCTCGCCCGCACCGCCGCCCCGCACCGTGCCCGGCTCGCCGACCTGCCCGTCCTGGCCGTCGCCGTCGTCTGGGGCGGCAGCTACCTCGCCGCCAAGGGCATCACCACCGCCCACACCGTGATCGCGGTGCTCGTGCTCCGCTTCGCCCTCGTACTGCCCGTGCTCGTCCTCGCCGGACGCCGGCGGCTGCGGGCCCTGCACGCCCGGCAGCTGCGCGGCGCGGGCCTGCTCGGACTCGTACTCGGCGGGATCTTCGTCCTGGAGACCTACGGGGTCGTCCACACCTCCGCCACCAACGCCGGGCTCATCATCAGCCTCACCATGATCTTCACCCCGCTCGCCGAAGCCGCCCTGCAGCGCCGGGCCCCCTCAGGTGCCTTCCTCGCCGCCGCCGGCCTCTCCGTCGCCGGCGTCGTCCTGCTCACCCAGGGCGCCGGCTTCACCGCCCCGGGCCTCGGCGACCTGCTCATCCTGGGCGCCGCCCTCGCCCGCACCCTGAACGTGCTGCTCACCGCCCGGATGGCCGCCGTCCGCGACGCCGACTCCCTCTCCCTGACGACCGTGCAGCTCGCCGCCGCCGTGGCCGTGTTCGCCGTCCTGGCCGCCGTGCCCGGCACCGGCGACAGCCCCTGGGCGGCGGCCGCCGCCTTCGGCCCCGCCGAGTGGGCCGGGCTCGCCTTCCTCTCCGTCTTCTGCACCCTCTTCGCCTTCTTCGTGCAGATGTGGGCCGTACGCCGCACCTCGCCCTCCCGTGTCAGCCTCCTCCTGGGCACCGAGCCCCTGTGGGCGGCCGCCGCCGGCATCGCCCTCGGCGGCGAACACCTGGCCCCGGCCGGCCTCGCGGGCGCGGCGCTCGTCCTGGCGGGCACGGCCTGGGGGCGCCGCGCCGCGGCCGCCTGAGCCGCCCGCGCATCGGGCCGGGTGGCCGGTTCGCCGACCCCGGAGTGACCGGAAACCGGCGGGTAGCAAGCTCAACTGCCGCCGTAGGGTGGCTGTATGCCTCAACCGGATATCAGCGGCAACTCCGCGGACTTCCGCGCCGACCCGTACGCCTACTACGCCCGGCTGCGCGCGGCGGGTCCCGTACACCGCGTCGACGTCGCGGCCGCCGCGTACGAGCCGACCTTCATCGTCGTCGGCAACGAGGAGGCCCGACAGGCCCTCAACCACCCGGGCCTGTCGAAGGACTGGCGCGCCAGCCTGCCCGACGTTGCCCACACGGCGGCCAACTTCAACATGCTGGAGTCCGACCCGCCGCACCACACCCGGCTGCGCAAGCTGGTCGCCCGCGAGTTCACCGCCCGCCGCGTCGAGGCGCTGCGCCCCCGCGTCCGGCAGATCACCGACGAGCTGCTCGACGCGATGGCCGCCCGCCCGGAGCGCACCGCCGACCTCATCGAGGCCGTCGCCTTCCCGCTGCCGATGACCGTCATCTGCGAGCTCCTCGGCGTACCCGACCTGGACCGCGCCCGCTTCAGCCACTGGTCCAAGGAGGTCGTCTCCCCGTCGGCCGGCGCCCCGATCACCGCGGCCCACCAGCAGCTCAGCCTGTACCTCGGCGAGCTCGTCGAAGCCAAGGCCAAGGAGGACGCCGACGACCTCCTCGGCGCCCTCATCCGCGCCCGCGACGAGGACGGCGACCGCCTGTCCCACGACGAGCTGATCGGGATGGCCTTCCTGCTGCTCATCGCCGGCCACGAGACCACGGTCAACCTCGTCGCCAACGGCATGCGGGCCCTGTTCGCCCACCCCGCCCAGCTCGCCGACCTGCGCGCCGACTACGACGGCCTCCTCGACGGGGCGGTGGAGGAGATGCTCCGCTACGAGGGCCCGGTACAGAACGCCACCTTCCGCTACGCCCGCGAGGAGGTGCGGATCGGCGGCAGCACCATCCCGGCCGGCGCCACCGTGGTGGTCTCGCTGGGAGCCGCCGACCGCGACCCCGGGCGCTACGCCGACCCCGACGCCTTCGACATCCGGCGCGCCCCGCAGGGCCACCTCGCCTTCGGCCACGGCCTGCACTTCTGCCTCGGCGCCCCGCTCGCCCGGATGGAGGGCCGGATCGCGATCCGCGGCCTGCTGGAACGCTTCCCCGACCTGGCCGAGGACCCGGCCGCCGGGCCGCCCGTCTGGGTCACGGGCAGTCTGATGCGCGGAGTGACCCGGCTGCCGGTGCGCTGGTAGGCGCGGGCCATGGCCTGCCGTCCCGGGCAGCCCGCGTCATCGCCGCCGCCGGCGGCGCGGCGCGTGCCGTGCCCCCAGGTTCGGGCGCCACAGGTCCGGGCGTCACAGGTTCGGGCGTCACAGGTCCGGGAGCTCCTCCATGCCCACCCGGCGCCGCTCCCGCCGCGACAGCTCGCACGCCTCGGCGATCCGCAGGGCCGCCAGCGCCTCCCGGCCGTCGCACGGGTTCGGGCCCTCGCCGCGCACCAGCCGTACGAAGGCGGCCAGCTCCGCCTCGTACGCGGGCCCGAACCGCTCCAGGAACCCCGTCCACGGCTTGCCGGCCGGGGGCGGGCCGTGCGGCTCCGTCGAGGCGATCGGCGTACGGTCGTCCAGCCCGGAGGAGATCTGGTCGAGCTCCCCGGCGAACTCCATCCGCACGTCGTACCCGGCGCCGTTGCAGCGCGTGCCCGTACAGGTGACCAGGGTGGAGTCGTCCAGCGTCAGCAGCGCCGCGGCCGTGTCCACGTCACCGAGCTCCCGGAACCGCACCGGACCCGCGTCCGAGCCGGTCGCGTACACCTCGGTGACCTCGCGCCCCGTCACCCAGCGGACCATGTCGAAGTCGTGCACCAGGCAGTCCCGGTACAGGCCCCCGGAGGCCGCCAGGTACGCGGCGGGCGGCGGCGCCGGATCGGCGGTCATCGTCCGTACGGTGTGCAGCCGCCCCAGCGCCCCGGAGCGCACCAGCTCCCGCGCCGTGCGGCAGCCCGGGTCGAAGCGCCGCATGAACCCGAGCTGGAGCACCCCGCGCGCCGCCTCCACCTCGCGCAGCACCGCCAGCGTCCGGGCGAGGTCCACGGCCACCGGCTTCTCGCAGAACACCGGCAGCCCGCCCCGTACGGCCCGCACCACCAGCTCCGCGTGACCGTCGGTGGAGCAGGCCACGACCACCGCGTCCACGCCCCAGGTGAAGACCTGCTCCACGGACGGCGCGGCCGTGGCGCCGAGCCGGTCGGCGAGCCGTACGGCCCGCTCCGGATCGGCGTCGGCCAGCAGCAGCGAGCCGGCGTCCGGGTGGCGGGCCAGTGCCGCCGCGTGGAAGGAGCCGATCCGGCCCGTTCCGATCAGCCCGATGCGCATGCACTCAACCTGACCCCGTCCGCGGTGGCTGTCAATCTGCCCGGAGAGGGCATCGATGGCACAGTTGGCCCGGATCGCCTCGAAGCCCCCGATGACCTCACATGGCCCACTGTGGCGGATACTGGGCGGCTGGAACCGGAATGACCGCTTTGGCATCGGCGGGCCGCAGGCCACGGGCCGCGGCCCGCAGCAGCGGTACGCAGCACGCGCAGTACGCAGGACGCGCAGTACGCAGGACGACGGAAGGGCAGGCACGCAGACGTGGCTAGGGTCGGGACAGGGGTACGCGTCGTGGGCGCCGTGCTCGCCGCGGTGCTGGGGGCCTCCCTCGTGGGCTGCAGCAGTACGGGCGGCAAGCGGGCCGAGGAGCGGGCCAAGGCCGCCGCGGCGGGCCGGCCCGCCGTCTCCACGCCGCGCTGGACCTTCGCGATGGTCACCCACGCGGGAGACGGCGACACCTTCTGGGACATCGTCCAGAAGGGCGCCAAGGAGGCCGCGGCGAAGGACAACATCAACTTCGTCTACGCCCACGACGACCAGGCACAGCAGCAGGCGCAGTTCGTGCAGAACGCCATCGACCAGAAGGTCGACGGCATCGTGGTGAGCCTGGCCAAGCCCGAGGCCCTCAAGGACGTCGTCGCCAAGGCGGTCAAGGCCGGCATCCCGGTGATCACGGTCAACTCCGGATCCGCCCAGTCCGCGCAGTACGGCGCCCTCACCCACATCGGCCAGGACGAGGAGATCGCCGGCGAGGCGGTCGGCAGCGAGCTGGCCCGCCGCGGCCGCAAGAAGGCGGTCTGCGTCCTGCACGAGCAGGGCAACGTCGGCCACGAGCAGCGCTGCGCCGGCGCGAAGAAGACCTTCGCCGCGGGCGGCGGCAGCATGGAGAACCTGTACGTCGAGGGCACCAACATGCCCTCCGTGCAGGCGGCCGTCCAGGCCAAGCTGCAGGCCGACCCCTCCGTGGACGCCGTCCTCACCCTCGGCGCGCCCTTCGCACCCACCGCGATCAAGGCGAAGGAGGCCGCGGGCAGCAAGGCCGAGGTCGACACCTTCGACCTCAACGAGTCGGTCGCCCGCGACCTGAAGGCCGGCAGCATCGGCTTCGCCGTCGACCAGCAGCCCTACCTCCAGGGCTACGAGGCCATCGACCTGCTGTGGCTGTACCGCTACAACGCGGACGTGCTCGGCGGCGGCCGCCCCGTGCTCACCGGCCCGCAGATCGTCACCGCCGACCAGGCCGCCAAGCTGGAGGACTACATCAAGCGGGGCAGCCGATGAGCGCCCTGGCCCCCGCCCCGGCACCCCCGCCGCCCCCGCCGTCCGCCGCCTCCGCCGACGAGCGCCTGGCCCCCGTCTCGCTGCTGCGCCGCCTGCTCGGCCGCCCCGAGCTGGGAGCGGTCGTCGGCGCTGCCGCCGTCTTCGTCTTCTTCTCCTTCGCCGCCGACAGCTTCCTCCAGGCCTCCAGCCTGAGCACGATCCTGTACTCGGCCTCCACCATCGGGATCATGGCGGTCCCGGTGGCCCTGCTCATGATCGGCGGGGAGTTCGACCTCTCCGCCGGCGTCATGGTGACCACCTCGGCGCTGATCAGCTCGATGTTCAGCTACCAGATGACCGCCAACGTGTGGGTCGGCGTCCTCGTGTCGCTGCTGGTCACCCTGGCCATCGGCTTCTTCAACGGGTTCATGCTCATCCGCACCAAGCTGCCCAGCTTCATCATCACGCTCGGCACCTTCCTGATGCTGACCGGCCTGAACCTCGGCTTCACCAAGCTCATCAGCGGCACCGTCTCCACCAAGACCATCGCCGACATGGAGGGCTTCCCCTCCGCCCGCGCCCTGTTCGCCTCCCAGTGGACCGTCGGTTCGGTCACCCTCAAGGTCACCGTCCTGTGGTGGCTGGTCCTGGTCGCCGTCGCCACCTGGATCCTGCTGCGCACCCGCGCCGGCAACTGGATCTTCGCGGTGGGCGGCGGAGCCGATGCCGCCCGCGCCGTCGGGGTGCCCGTCGTCAAGACCCGTATCGGCCTCTACATGGGCGTCGCCCTGTGCGCCTGGATCTCCGGGCAGCACATCCTCTTCTCGTACGACGTGGTCCAGTCCGGCGAGGGCGTCGGCAACGAGTTCCTGTACATCATCGCGGCCGTCATCGGCGGCTGCCTGATGACCGGCGGCTACGGCTCCGCGATCGGCTCGGCCGTCGGCGCCTTCATCTTCGGCATGACCAGCAACGGCATCGTCTACGCCCAGTGGAACCCGGACTGGTTCAAGTTCTTCCTGGGCGCCATGCTGCTGCTCGCCACGCTGCTCAACGCATGGGTCCGCAAGCGGGCGGAGGCCAAGTGAGTGCCCTTGTGAAGCTGACCGATGTCAGCAAGTACTACGGCAACATCCGCGCCCTCCAGGGCGTCTCCCTGGAGGTCTCCGCCGGCGAGATCACCTGCGTCCTCGGCGACAACGGCGCCGGCAAGTCCACCCTCATCAAGATCATCGCCGGGCTGCACCAGCACGACGCCGGCAGCTTCGAGATCGACGGCGAGGAGACCGTCCTCGCCAACCCGCGCGCCGCCCTCGACCGCGGCATCGCCACTGTCTACCAGGACCTCGCCGTCGTCCCGCTCATGCCGGTCTGGCGGAACTTCTTCCTCGGCTCCGAGCCCACCCGCGGCCGCGGCCCCTTGCGCCGCCTCGACGTGGAGTCCATGCGCGAGACCACCCGCGCCGAGCTGTTGCGCATGGGCATCGACCTGCGCGACGTCGACCAGCCGATCGGCACCCTGTCCGGCGGAGAGCGGCAGTGCGTGGCCATCGCCCGCGCCGTGTACTTCGGCGCGAAGGTCCTCGTCCTGGACGAGCCGACCGCCGCCCTCGGCGTGAAGCAGTCCGGCGTCGTCCTCAAGTACGTCGCCGCCGCCCGGGACGCCGGCCTCGGCGTGGTCCTCATCACGCACAACCCGCACCACGCCCACCTCGTCGGCGACCGCTTCGTCCTGCTCAAGCGCGGCACCATGGCCGGCAGCCACACCCGCGACTCGATCACCCTCGACGAGCTCACCCGGCAGATGGCGGGCGGCTCCGAGCTGGAGGAACTGAGCCACGAACTGGAGCGGGTGGCAGAATCGGGTCCGACGCCCCGCACGACGCCCCGCCCGACGACCGACGACACCCAGAGGGACGACACGACTCGATGAGCACGTACCGGGACTTCACGCTCACCCACCGGGGGGCAGCGCGGAGCACCGTCCTGCGGACCATCGGCACCCGTGAGCGCCGGTCGCACCTGACCGCCCCGCGCGTCCCGACCGTCGGCATCGACATCGGCGGCACCAAGGTGATGGCCGGCGTGGTCGACGCCGACGGCGTCATCCTGGAGAAGATCCGCACCGAGACCCCCGACAAGTCCAAGAGCCCCAAGGTCGTCGAGGACACCATCGTCGAACTGGTCCTGGACCTCTCCGACCGGCACGACGTCCACGCCGTCGGCATCGGCGCCGCCGGCTGGGTCGACGCCGACCGCTCCCGCGTCCTGTTCGCCCCCCACCTGGCCTGGCGCGACGAGCCCCTGCGCGACGCCCTCCAGTCCCGCCTCGCCGTCCCCGTCATGGTGGACAACGATGCCAACACCGCCGCCTGGGCGGAGTGGCGCTTCGGCGCCGGCCGCGGCGAGGACCACCTCGTGATGATCACCCTCGGCACCGGCATCGGCGGCGCCATCCTCGAAGGGGGCCAGGTCAAGCGCGGCCGGTTCGGCGTCGCCGGCGAGTTCGGCCACATGCAGGTCGTGCCCGGCGGGCACCGCTGCCCCTGCGGCAACCGCGGCTGCTGGGAGCAGTACAGCTCCGGCAACGCCCTGGTCCGCGAGGCCCGCGAGCTGGCCGCCGCCGACTCCCCGGTCGCGTACAACATCATCGCCCGCGTCGGCGGCAACGTCCACGAGATCACCGGGCCGCTGATCACGGAGCTGGCCCGCGAGGGCGACGCCATGTGCGTCGAGCTGCTCCAGGACATCGGCCAGTGGCTCGGCGTCGGCCTCGCCAACCTGGCCGCCGCCCTCGACCCCGCCTGCTTCGTCATCGGCGGCGGCGTCAGCGCCGCCGACGACCTCCTCATCGGCCCGGCCCGCGACGCCTTCCGCCGCCACCTGACCGGCCGCGGCTACCGGCCCGAGGCCCGCATCGCCAAGGCCCAGCTCGGCCCCGAGGCCGGCATGGTCGGCGCCGCCGACCTGGCCCGGCTGGTCGCCCGGCGCTTCCGCCGCGCCACCCGCAGGCGCGTCGAGCGCTACGAGCGCTACGCTCGGCTGGGCCGCCGAGAGCCCGCGCCCCCCGAGGACCGGGGCGAGCAGGCGCAGAGCCGACAGGCACGGAACGAGCAGGCCGGGAACGCCCTGGGCCAGGACCACCAAGGCCAGGACCACCAAGGCCAGGCCCACCAGGCTCAGGACCACCCGAACCGGAACCAGCAGCAGGACCAGGAACCGCAGTGACACCCCCCACCCTGCCCCGCCAGGCGCCCGCCCCCGACGAGGGCGGCGCGCCGACCACCACGGCGGAGGACCGCAAGCACGTCGTCAAACGCCGCTGGATCACCGCGATCATCATCCTGCTGCTGGTGGGCGTCCCCGCGGGCTACCTCGCCGTCTCGGCGCAGCAGAGCCGCGAGAGCGGCCGCGACAAGGCCGCCAAGATCGGCGCGTCCAAGGTCCGCCCCGGCTGGCCCTCCCGGGTGCAGCGCAGCATCTACGACGTGCCGATCCCGCAGAAGGCCTGGAAGGTCGGTTTCCTGGAGACCAACAACTGGCACACCAGCCGGCTGTACGTGCAGTTCGCGGTCACCCCCGCCGACCTGGACACCTTCCTCGCCGACGTCGGCACCAGCCGCGGGGCCCTGACCCGCGGGGTCACCATCGACGCGCACGACGCCTCGATCGCCGGCTGGAGCTGGGGCCCGAACAACGCCTGGTACGGCATCACCCTCGAACAGCCGGACCCGCGCCCCACCCGCGACATCACCGTCGACCTCACCGACCCGGGCAAACCCCGCGTCTACGTGGTCTCCACCGCGGTTCCGTAGGCCGCGCAGCGGTCCCGGAGGAGCGCCCCACCCGACCCGGGGGCGGCCGCTAGCCTGGGATCATGAAGCTCACCAAGCGGCTGCACTCCTGTGTCCAGCTCGAGAAGGACGGGCGCGTGCTCGTCATCGACCCGGGCGCCTTCAGCGAGCCCGATGCAGGCCTCGGGGCGGACGCCCTGCTCGTCACGCACGAGCACCCCGACCACTTCCACGAGGGCCGGCTGCGCGCCGCGCTCGACGCCAACCCGGCCGCGCAGCTGTGGACCCTGCACAGCGTCGCGCAGCAGCTCACCCCCGCCTACCCCGGCCGCGTCCACACCGTCGGCAACGGCGACGCCTTCACCGCCGCCGGGTTCGAGGTGCAGGTGCACGGCGAGCTGCACGCCCTGATCCACCCGGACATGCCCCGGGTCACCAATGTCGGCTACCTGGTGGAGGGTTCCCTCTTCCACCCAGGCGACGCCCTGACCGTCCCCGGCGTCCCCGTCGAGACGCTGATGCTGCCGGTGCACGCCCCCTGGAACAAGGTCGGCGAAGTGATCGACTACGTCCGTGAGGTCAAGCCGGCCGTGGCGATCGACATCCACGACGCCTACCTGTCGGACGTCGCCCGCCCGATCTACGACTACGCCCTGGAGGCCCTCGGCGGCGCTCCGCACAGCCGGCTCGGCGCAGGGGACACCGCAGAGGTGTGACTCCGACCGCCGGGTCCGGCCGCTGTCGGTGCCGGGCGGTAGGTTGGACGTCATGCGCATTGCCACGTTCAACGTCAACTCGATCACCGCCCGGCTGCCCCGCCTGCTGGCGTGGCTGGAGTCGTCCGCCCCGGACGTCGTCTGCATCCAGGAGACCAAGTGCTCCCTGGAGCAGTTCCCGCACGCCCAGCTGCGCGAGCTGGGCTACGCGGCGGCCGTGAACGCCACCGGCAGGTGGAACGGCGTGGCCCTGATCTCCAAGGTCGGCCTGGAGGACGTGGTCGTCGGCCTGGCCGACGGCCCCGACTACGAGGGCGTCCAGGAGCCCCGCGCGATCTCCGCCACCTGCGGCGGCGTGCGCCTGTGGTCGGTGTACGTGCCCAACGGCCGCGAGGTCGAGCACGACCACTACGGCTACAAGCTCGACTGGTTCCGCGCCCTGACCACGGCCGTCGCCGAGGACGCGGCCGGCCCGCGCCCGTTCGCCGTGCTCGGGGACTTCAATGTCGCCCCGACCGACGAGGACGTCTACGACCCGGCGGTCTTCGCGGGCCTGACCCACGTCACCCCCGCCGAGCGCGCCGCCCTGGAGGCACTGCGCGCCGCCGGCCTCGCCGACGTGGTGCCGCGCCCCCTGAAGTACGACCGCCCGTACACGTACTGGGACTACCGCCAGCTCTGCTTCCCCAAGAACCGCGGCATGCGCATCGACCTGGTGTACGGCAACGAGCCGTTCGCCAAGGCCGTCACCGACGCCTACGTCGACCGCGAGGAGCGCAAGGGCAAGGGCGCCTCCGACCACGCCCCGGTCGTCGTCGACCTCGACCTCGACCCCGGCGCGTAACGGGCCGCGGGCCGGGGTCCGCCCCGCCGGATCCAGGCGCGCCCTGTGGCCAGGCGGGCGTCCTGGTGCCAGGCTGGGCGACATGAACATCCCCTTCCTGGACCACTGGCTCAACCGGAACGACACGGAACGGGGTGCGGGACTGGCCGCCGCCCTCGCGGAGGACCCCGAGAGCGTCAACGAGTTGTTCTCGGAATGCGAGATGCTGCGCGTCCACGCGCGGGCGGCCGGGCTCGAACTCGACGGGAGCCCGGCCTCGTTGGAGGCGCTGGACCAGCTGATGCCCCGCTGGCGACGGGACCCCGAACTCGTCCCCTGGCTCGGCAACGACGCCGGCTTCTACCTCGGCACCGTGATCATCCGCTCCCGCCTGGGCGCCACCTGGCAGCTCTGGCCGAACGGCCAGCCGGTGATCCGCCTGTCCTCGGGCCGCGAGCTGAACGTGATCGAGTCGGGGGTCTCCTGGGCGATGACCGGCTCCCCGGAGCTCTCGCAGGCGTACGCAGAGGCATCCGAAGGCCTCTAGAACGCCCGGTGAAACGTCCGATGGAACGTCCGCGGAGGTCCGCGGAAGATCCGGAAACGGAGGGGCATGAGCGTCGACATCGTCTACGAGACCCACTCGCTCACCGAGGACAACGAGCGCGGCATCGCCATCGGCCGGCTGCCCGGCCGCCTGTCAGCGACGGGCCGCCGGCTCGCGGCCCGGCTCGGCGACCGCCGCCGCGAGGACCACCTCGCGGGGGTCTTCGTCTCCGACCTGCACCGGGCGGTGGAGACGGCCGGGATCGCCTTCGGCGGCACCGCCATCCCGATCCACCGGGACCCGAGGCTGCGCGCATGCGACTACGGCGAGCTCAACGGCTGCCCGGTGACCGCCCTGGAAGGCCGCCGCTCCCGCCACATCGACACCCCGTACCCGGGAGGCGGCCAGAGCTACCGCTGGCGTGTTGACGGGGCGAAGGCCGCCCCACCCGGCGATAGTCGGCCCTGACCGCACCGTCCACCATCACAGCAGGGCAGGGACGAACCACACATGGCCGTGGAACCACTGATCGAACTGCGGGACGTGAACAAGCACTACGGGCACCTGCACGTCCTGAAGGACATCAACCTCACCGTCGGGCGCGGGGAGGTGGTGGTGGTCATCGGCCCGTCCGGCTCCGGCAAGTCGACCCTGTGCCGGACCATCAACCGGCTGGAGACCGTCGAGTCCGGAACGATCACCCTCGAGGGCAGGCCGCTGCCCGCCGAGGGCAAGGACCTGGCCGCCCTGCGCGCGGACGTCGGCATGGTCTTCCAGTCCTTCAACCTCTTCGCGCACAAGACCGTCCTGGCCAACGTCTCGCTCGCCCAGATCAAGGTCAGGCACCGCAGGAAGGACGAGGCCGACCGGCGCTCCCTGGAGCTCCTGGAGCGCGTCGGCCTCGCCGACCAGGCGCCGAAGTTCCCCGCACAGCTGTCCGGCGGCCAGCAGCAGCGCGTCGCCATCGCCCGCGCCCTGGCGATGGACCCCAAGGCCCTCCTCTTCGACGAGCCCACCTCCGCCCTCGACCCGGAGATGATCAACGAGGTGCTGGAGGTCATGCGGCAGCTGGCCGCCGAGGGCATGACCATGGTCGTGGTCACCCACGAAATGGGCTTCGCCCGCTCGGCAGCCCACCGCGTCGTCTTCATGTCCGACGGCCGCATTGTCGAGGACCGCCCGCCACAGGCGTTCTTCACCTCCCCGGAAACCGACCGCGCCAAGGACTTCCTCTCCAAGATCCTCAAGCACTGAGCGCAGCATCGGCTCACCCGTTCGGCGGGGACAGCCCCACCTACCACGTCGACCGCGTCAACTTCGATGCGAAGGCCCCCTATTGGGTGCCCGCCGGTGACTTCATGGGTGACTTCCGCAAGGACGAGCTGAAGTTCCCGTACCAGGCGACGGCATCCGATCCGGCGACGCTACTGATCGATGTGAACCCGGGCCGGTGCCACTGCACGTGGAATGCGAAGTTGAGCTGGACCGACGGCAGTGAGCACGGGACGACGGTGATCGACGACAAGGGAAAGCCCTTCCACGTCACGAGCTCCTCAGGCTTGCCGATCTACACCTGGCAGGAGGGAAGGCGGGTGCGCGATGACAAGTGGTCGCAAGAGGGACCGCGCGCGAACGACGCTGTTCTTCGGCGCTCTGGTCGTGCTCGGCGCTCTCGTCGCCTGGGCCGTCGGTACGTGGCCGGAGGACAGATGGCCGCGCCGGCCGCGGGACCCGGCCGTGCTGGTGCGGGGCGTGACGGTCACGGTCGACGGCCGGTGGGTCACTCCGGTGTCCGCCGCCGAGGCGGGCGCCCCGTCGGCGCGGGACGCCTGCCTGCCGGGCGTACGGACGTGGCTGGTCCGACCCGTTCGACCTCGGCCGTGGCGGAGCTGCCCACCGCCGCCGCACCATCCGGGTCACCAAGAGCTCCCAGGGGTACTGAGTCACCGGCCGCCCGGATCACTTCTCGCGCAGCGGGATCGTCACGTAGGAGGGGTTGGTGTGGGGGGAGGTGAAGGTGAGTTGGGCGGCCAGGGGGTTGTGTTCGATGTACAGGGGGTCCACCGTGTCGATGACCAGGGCCAGGCGGTGGCCCTCGGGGACGTCGTACGCGGTCGAGAACAGGTCCAGGTCCACGCCGAAGGCCTGGCCGGGGGCCTTGCCGTGGAAGGTGTACGGGGCGTTCGTGACCAGCTTGCCGATGCCCAGCGGGCCGACGTCGTAGAGGTAGGCGATGAACGTGCCGTCGGACCGGGTCGGGGTGACCGTGGTGTGCAGCCGGGCCGTTCCGCGGATGCGCTTCTGCGTGTCATAGCGCCCGGACTGCCAGACGGCGGCGAAGGCGCGGGGCAGCAGCGGGATGGACGCGACCGGGGGCGTCTTCACGAACTGGTCGAGGGCGCTGGAGAGCAGGACGATCCCGCCGTCGGCGCCGGAGTCGATGCCGGTGAAGACGTGCTCGGTGTCGGAGAGGGGGAGCTTCTCGGTGGCGGCCGCGCCGACGGCCTTCCAGTCGGGGTACCCCTCGTAGCCCTCGCTGCTGCGGGACTTGATCTGCACCGGGGCCTCGGTGTCCACGCCGTTGTGCTCGTCCTTGAGGTAGCGGTCGAACCAGCGGTGGGCGTTGGTCCAGGTGTCGTTGGGCAGGCCGAACAGGCCGCTGCCCTCGGCGGTGGCGTGGTCGCCGGGGCGGAACTCCAGCCGCTTGGGGCCGGTCAGCTTGTCGTAGAACGAGCCGTACTGGTTGGGCGGGAAGATGGTGTCGCCCCAGGCGTTGCCGAGCATGACCGCGGCGCCGTTGGCATTGATCCGGTCGAGCTGCTCCGAGGCCGAGCGCTGCCGCCCCCAGTCGATCAGCTGCTGCTCGCGGTCCAGGCGGGAGCCGGCGAAGTCGGCCAGGACCTGCTGGAGTTCGGGGCTCGGCCGGCCGGTGAGGTAGCCGGCGGCGCCGAGCAGGGCGGCGGCCTGGACGTGCTGGGTGCGGCCGGAGTAGATGGAGTCGATGAGGTCGGCCCAGCCGCTGAGCGCGACCACGGCCTTGATGCGGGCGTCGTGCGCGGAGGCGAGCAGGCTGATGCCGGCGCCGTACGAGACCCCGCCGACGCCGATGCGGCCGGCGTCGGCCGGGGTGTTGGCCAGGGCCCAGTCGATCACGGCGGAGACGTCGGCGGCGTCGGGCGGGCCGGCCACCTCGACGCGGCCGCCGGAGAGCCAGAAGCCGCGGGAGGTGTAACTCACCACGACGTAGCCCGCGTCGGCGAGCTTCTTGGCCTGGGCGACGTACTCGATCTGCGGCATGCCCCAGCTCGACGGGAGCACGATCAGCGGGTACGTCCGCCCGGGTACGGCGTCGGCCGGGGTGAAGACGTTGCCCTTGAGGGTGATACCGCCGGAGCCCGGGATGTCGTGGAAGCGCAGCTCCGGCGAGGAGGCTGCGGAGGTCACGGCGGCCGCGGCGGCCGGGGCCGGAGCGGGGGTCTCCGCCCGGGCCTGCGTGGGGGTCAGGCCCAGGGTGGCCACGGTCAGGGCGGCCGCCACGGCCGCCGCGGTGGGGGTGCGGACCATCGAGGGCTCCTCGTATGTACCGGTGTGGGGGTACTCGACGGTAACCGGCGGACCTTACCTGAGGTAACCCACTAGTAAGTTACGCGGTGGTAACGATCTGTCGGTCAATCCGCCCCTCCCGACGATCCGTCAGCCGTTCTGCGGCGCCGCCCCGGTCACGGCGCTCTTGGCCTTCCACTCCTCCCAGGACAGGTTCCACTCGCCGAAGCCGTTGCCGATGTCGGCCTTGCCCTTCGAGCCGTTGCCCGTGACCTCGACCGCGTCGCCGACCTGGGCCATCTCGAACAGCGCCTTCGCATCGGAGTCGCTCATGCCCACGCAACCGGAACTGGCGTTGGCGCGTCCGAAGTTGCCCGCGTTCCACGGGGCGGCGTGGATGTACATGCCGGACCAGGTCACGCGCATCGAGTAGTCGACCATCTTGTCGTAGGAGTCGCCCAGGCCTACGGTCTGGGAGTCCATCCGGATGGTGCCCTCCTTGCTCATCAGCACCATCTTCCCGGACCACGAGGCCTTCTGGCCGCCCGGCGTGCCCGCCGAGACCGGGATCGTCTTCACCGTCCGGCCGTCCTCGACCACCGACATCCTGTGCGCGTCCAGGTCGACCTGGAGCCGCCGGTCCTTGCCGATCTTGAAGTCGGTGACGTAGTCGCGGACGAAGTAGCCGCCGCCCTGGCCCGAGTCCACGCCGTTGAGGTTCATCTCGACCTTGACCTCGGTGCCGGACTTCCAGTAGTCCTTCGGCCGCCAGTCCACCCGGTCGTTGCCGGTGTAGTCCTTGAACCAGCCCCAGGACCCCTCGGTGTTGTTCGAGGTGGTCACCTTCAGGTGCTTCTCCACCTCGGCCTTGTTCTTCACCGGGTTGTCGAAGACCAGCGAGACCGGCTGGGCCACGCCCACCGTCGAGCCCTTGCCGGGGACGATCGCCACCTTGTTCACCTTGTCCGCGGCCGCGGTCTTGAACTGGGCGCTCGCGCTCTGGCTGTCGGTGTTCTGCGCCTCGACCTTGTAGTCCGTGCCCGGCGCCGCGTTACGCTCGGAGGTCCACGTCCGGCCGTCGTCGGCTATCTTCCCGGGCAGTTCGCCGCCCTTGCCGTCGGAGACCTTCACCTGCGCCAGCTTGCCCGCGGCCAGGGTGACCGTCACCGGCTCGCCGGGCTTGGCCTGGTCGCCCGTGAGGTTCACGGAGATCGCCATGTCGGCCTTCTTCTTCATCTCCGCCTTGCCGTCGGCGCCCCCGCCGCCGGACCCGCCGCTGCAGGCGGTCAGCGCGGCGGCCATGAGTGCGGTACCCGCCAGCACGGCGCGGCGGGTCGTTGCGGAACGGCGGGTACGGCGTGTACGGCTCAACGAAGGGCCCTTTCAAACGGCAGCGGCAATGAAACGTCCGCAAAGAGGGATGCGGGCAAGGCGACTGTAGGTTGCGCAATCTGCCGAAAAGATCGGACGCATCTCTGTGACGTCGACCGCAGCAAAACGGTCATCGTCCGGTCACAATCGCCGCGCCGATCGGTCATGGACGCCTGTGAGAGTCCTGTCCACCCCACGACCGTACGGACAGGAAGGCATCAGCCGTGTGCGCACTGCTCGCGACCCCCGACCGGCGGCACCATGAGCAGGACCCCCGCCGGGACCTTCAGGTGCGCTCCCTCTCCGAAGCGGAATATCTGACCTTCCTTTCCCGGTACCGGAATGCAAGCTTTCTGCAGTACCCCTCCTGGGCCGGGGTAAAGGACCTCTGGCGCTCGGAAAGGGTCGGATGGCACTACCCGGACGGTGAAATCGCCGGCGGCGGGCTCGTTCTCTACCGCCAATTCCCCGGCACCCGCAAATACTTCGCCTACCTCCCCGAGGGCCCCGCCGCCGACTGGTCCGACCCGTACCTCGACCGCTGGCTGAACCCCCTCCTGCGCCACCTGCGCGCGGCCGGCGCCTTCGCCGTACGCATGGGCCCCGCCCCCGCCTACCGCCGCTGGGACGCCGCCCCCCTCAAGGCCGCCACCGGACCCGGCCGGCGGGTCACCGACGTCCTGGCCGCCGAGGTCGACCCGGTCGGCGCCGCCCTCGCCGACCGGCTGCGCACCCGCGGCTGGCGCCGCTGCGGCGGCGAGGACGACGGCGACGCCCAGCCCCGCCACGTCTTCCGCGTCCCGCTGGCCGGCCGCACCCTGGACGACGTCTGGTCCGGGCTCAACCAGGAATGGCGCCGCAATGTGCGCAAGGCCACAAAGACGGGCGTGGAGACCCTCCTCGGGACCGCAGGCGACCTGCCGGAGTTCCACCGCCTGCTGCGCATCACCGAGGAGCGCGACGGCTTCCGCCTCGGCCGCTCGCTCGCGTACTACGAGCGGCAGTACGAGGCCCTCAACGCCGAAATGCCGGGCCGGATGCGGCTCTACCTCGCCGTCCACGGGGGCGAGGTGCTCGCCGCCCACACGATGATCACGACCGGCAGCCGGGTCTGGTACCAGACCGGCGCCTCCGCCGACCACCGCCGCGAGGTCCGCCCCAGCAACGCCCTGCAGTGGCGCATGATGCGCGACGCCCATGCCCTCGGAGCGGACGAATACGACATGCGCGGGGTACCCTCCACCCTCGACCCCGACGAACGTTCCTTCGGGCTGCTGCGCTGGAAGCTCGGCACCGGCGGGCAGGTCGTCGAAACGCTCGGCGAGTGGGAGACACCCGTGGACGGATACGCCAACGCGGCGCTCTACAAGGCCTTCCAGGCCTACCTGGCCCGCCGGTGACGGCCGCCGCCGCGCCCCCCGCCGCGCCCGCCGCAGCAGCGCCCAAGTCCTCGGTGCTGCGCAGCGGCGCGCTCATGGCCGCCGGCTCCGTCGTCTCCCGCGCCACCGGGTTCGTCCGCTCCGCCGTCGTCGTCGCCGCGCTCGGCACCGGTCTGCTCGGCGACACGTACGCCGTCTCCAACACCGTCCCGAACATCCTCTACATGCTCCTCATAGGCGGCGCCCTCAACGCCGTCTTCGTGCCCGAGCTGGTCCGGGCCGCCAAGGAGCACGCCGACGGCGGGGCTGCGTACACCGACCGGCTGCTCACCGCCTGCACCACGGCCCTCGTGCTGCTCACCGCCACCGCCGTGCTGGCCGCCCCGCTGATCGTGGCCGCGTACACCCCGTACAGCGGCGCGCAGGCGAGCACCACCGTCGCCCTGGCCCGCTACTGCCTGCCGCAGATCCTCTTCTACGGGCTGTTCACCCTGCTCGGGCAGGTGCTGAACGCCCGCGGCCGGTTCGGCGCCATGATGTGGACCCCGGTCCTCAACAACCTCGTCATCATCGCCGTCTTCGGACTGTTCCTCTTCCTCTCCCACGACGGCGCGGACGGCCTCAGCGCCGCCGAGACGCGCCTGCTCGGCCTCGGCACCACCGCCGGCATCGTCGTCCAGGCCCTCGCCCTCCTCCCCTCGCTGCGCGCCGCCCGCTTCCGCTGGCGCCCCCGCTTCGACTGGCGCGGCCAGGGCCTGGCCCGGCCGCTGCGCAACGCCGGCTGGACGGTCATGCTCGTGTTCACCAACCAGATCGGCTACTGGGTCGTGACCCGGCTGTCCACCACCGCCGGGCGGCAGGCGGAGCTGGCGGGCCTCGCCGGCGGCGCCGGCTACACCGCCTACAGCAACGCCTACCAGCTGTGGATCGTCCCCCAGGGCATCATCACCGTCTCCCTCGTCACCGCGCTGATGCCCCGGATGAGCGCGGCCGCCGCCGACGCCGACCTCGCCGCGGTCCGCCGCGACGTGTCGTACGCGCTGCGCTCCAGCGCCGCCCTCGTCGTCCCGGCCGCGGCCCTCTTCGCGGCCCTCGCGCCCTGGGTGATGGGCAGCGTCTTCGGCTACGGGCGCACCGGCGCCGCCGACATCGAGGCCATGGCCGGCATGCTCATCGCCTTCGCGCCCGGCCTGGTCGCCTTCTCCGGCCAGTACGTCCTCTCGCGCGGCTTCTACGCCCTGTCCGACACCCGCACCCCGTTCGGCCTGAACCTGGTCATCGCCGGCCTCAACGCCGGGCTGTCGGTGGCCGCGTACCTGCTGCTGCCGCCGCGCTGGGCGGTCACCGGGATGGCCGCCGCGTACACCGTCGCCCTGTTCGCCGGCCTCGCCGTGACCGCGTACACCCTCGCCCGGCGGCTCGGCCCGCGCGAGGGCGCTGCGGGTTCGGGTTCGGGTGGCCGAGCCACCGCCCTCGGCACCCACCTGCGGCTGCTCGCCGCCGCAGTGCCCGCGGCAGCCGCCGGGTACGCGGCCGCCCGCGCCGCCGAGGGCCTCGGCGACATCGCCGCGGCCGCATCGGGAACCGCGGTGATCATGATCGGCGTCGTTCTCCTCGCCGGGCCGCTGCGCCTGACGGAGATCACCGACCTGCTGAACTCCCTGCGGCGCAAGAGCGGCCGCTAGCGGGGGGAACGGCCACGACGCCCTTGGAAGCCGAACCGGATGCCACGCGTACTGCTGATCGAGGACGACCCCTCCGTACGGGAGGGGGTGGGCCTGGGCCTGCGCCGCCGCGGCCACGAGGTGCGCGCCGCCGACACCGGCGAGGCCGGCCTCGCGCTGATGGGGGCCTTCCGCCCGGAACTGGTCCTGCTCGACCTGATGCTGCCCGGGATCAACGGCGTACAGGTCTGCCGCCGCATCCGTGAGACCAGCCAGGTCCCGATCATCATGCTGACCGCGCGCGGCGACGACTTCGACATCGTCGTCGGCCTCGAAGCCGGCGCCGACGACTACATCGTCAAACCCGCCCGCACCGAGGTCATCGAGGCCCGCATCAAGGCCGTCCTGCGCCGCCTCGGCCCCCCGTCCGGCAGTCGGCCCGGGGTCGAGCAGCACGGGGATCTCGCCATCGACCGATCCGGGCTCACCGTCGCCAAGAACGGCGAGCGCCTCGCCCTCGCCCCCAGCGAGCTCAAGCTCCTGCTGCACCTGTCCGCCTCGCCCGAGCAGGTCTTCTCCCGCCAGCAGCTCCTGGAGTACGTGTGGGAGCACAGCTACCACGCCGACGCCCGGCTCGTGGACGCCTGCGTACGGCGCCTGCGCCACAAGCTGGAGGACCCGGCGGCCGCACCCCGCTACATCCAGACCGTACGCGGCTTCGGCTACCGCTTCGGCCCGCTCGCGGCCCTCCGGTGAGGCGCATCGCCCCGCTGGGCCTGCGTACCCGGCTGATCGCGGCCTTCCTCCTGGTCGCCGCGATCAGCGCGGTCTCCACCGCCGCGCTCACCTACCAGCAGGCCCGCACCGCCGTCCTCAAGCAGAGCCAGGACACCGCGGTCAGCACGCTGCGCGACCTGATGGAGACCCAGGCCGTCAGCCTGCCCGTGGACCAGGAGCGGCTCGACCAGATCGTCCTGGAGCTCACCCGGCGCGGCAAGCCGCACCCCTGGAACGTCTTCGCCGAGTACGGCGCCCTGCGCTCCTCCAGCACCGGCGCCCCCGCCTCCACCCTGGTCACCGAAGCCCTGCGCAAGCAGGTCGGCGCCCACCCGCACGGAGCCTTCCAGCGCGTCACCGACCCCAACGGCACCCCCTACCTGACCGTGGGCATGCCCGGCGTGTTCACCCACCAGGGCGCCACCCGGCCCACCGGCCTCACCGTCTTCGTCACCATGCCCCTCGCCACCGAGAACGCCACCGTCGAAGCCATGGTCGAGGCCGCCAAACGGGGAGCCGTCCCCGGTCTCGCGATCGCCTTCGTCCCCGCCCTGCTCGCCGCCCGCAGCGTGCTGCGCCCCGTACGGGACATGCGCCGAGCCGCCCAGAACATGGGCCGCGGCCGACTCGACACCCGCATCGAGGTCCGCGGCGCCGACGAACTCGCCGGTCTCGCCCGCACCTTCAACGAGACCGCCCGCGCCCTGGAGCAGTCGGTGAGCGAGTTGCGCGAGGCCGAGACCCGGGCCCGCCGCTTCGCCTCGGACGTCTCCCACGAACTGCGCACCCCGCTCACCGGGATGCTCGCCGTCACCGAGGTCCTGGACGAGGACGCCGAACGCCTCGACGCCGACACCGCCGCCGCCCTGCGCCTCATCAGCGCCGAGACCGGCAAGCTCGCCGTCCTCGTCGAGGACCTGATGGAGATATCCCGCTTCGACGCCCGCGCCGCCGAACTGAACCTCGACGACGTGGACCTCGCCGAAGCGGTGGGCAAGACCCTGGAACGCCGCCACTGGGACGACGAACGGGTCCACA
Organism: Streptomyces sp. NPDC032472; assembly: GCF_040636955.1. Taxonomy (NCBI): domain Bacteria; kingdom Bacillati; phylum Actinomycetota; class Actinomycetes; order Kitasatosporales; family Streptomycetaceae; genus Streptomyces; species Streptomyces sp. NPDC032472. The sequence goes on along the minus strand of NZ_JBEZVK010000022.1, from coordinate 75,242 downwards.
CCGACCTGCCCGGACAGGTCCGCGCCCGCCTCGACCCGCGCCGCTTCGACGTCGTCCTCGCCAACCTCGTCGGCAACGCCCTGCGGCACGGCGAAGCCCCCGTCCGCGTCACCGTGGCCACGCGGCCGGATCCCGGCGGGGACCGGCTGCTCGTCGAGGTCGCCGACAGCGGACCCGGCATCGCCCCCGAGGTGCTGCCCCACATCTTCGACCGCTTCTACAAGGCCGACGCGGCCCGCACCCGCTCGGCGGGCAGCGGCCTCGGCCTCGCCATCACCCTGGAGAACGTACGGCTGCACGGCGGCACCCTGGTCGCCGCGAACGGTCCGGCCGGGGGAGCGGTGTTCACCCTCGACATGCCGCTGGAGGCCGACGCATGACCCGGACACGGGCCCGGACCCGGGCGGCCGCACGGGCGGTGGCGCTCCCGGCCGCCGCGGGGCTCCTGCTGACCGGCTGCGGCATCAAGCCGACCGGGGTCGTCGAGAGCGGGGCCCCCGCCAAGATGGCCGTGGCCGGGCCGACCGAGAACTCGCTGGTGTACTACATCACCCCCGACGACCGCCTCACCCCCTCCACGGTGCCGTACACCATCCCCTCCCCGGGCGGCGCCCTCGCCCGGCTGCTCGCCGGGCCCACCCAGCAGGAGCGGGCCGCGGGCCTGCGCACCGCCGTTCCCGTCGTCGACCTCAGGTCCGCCGTCGAGGTGCGGGTGCTGCAGTCCAACAGCGACACCGTCGAGGTCGTCCTGCCGATCCTGGTCGAGGGCCTCACCGACCTCGCCCGCGGCCAGCTCGTCTGCACCACGCTGTCCTCCCAGCCGAGCCACTACCGGGCGGCGCTGCGCGGCCCGGACACCGTCATCGAGGCCGCCCCCTGCAAAACGGGGCGCCTCTGACGGGGGACCGCCCGGTCTGGGCGGCGGTACCGGGCGGCCGCCCCCCGGCCCCCTTGCGGACCCTGCCCCGCCCCGTCACGGTGGCCCCATGCATGCCGCCGCCCCGGACGGGGCCCGCCCGGCCCCCGCCCCCGCCACCGTGCCCGTGCCCGACGTGTTCGACCCGCGCCGCTACGCCAAGGGCATCCCGCACGAGGCCTACCGGCTGCTGCGCGACCGCCACCCGGTGGCCTGGCAGGAGGAGCCCGAGTTCGACGGCTGGCCCGCCGGCCCCGGCTTCTGGGCGGTGACCCGGCACGCCGACGTGGTCCGGGTGCTGCGCGACCACACCGCGTACTCCTCCTGGCTGGGCGCCACCCAGATCCGCGACCCCGATCCGGCCGACCTGCCCTTCCTGCGCCGCACCATGCTCAACCAGGACCCTCCCGGCCACGGGCGGCTGCGTCGGCTGGTCTCCCGCGCCTTCACCCCGGCCCGCGTCGACGCCTTCGCGGCCCGGGTCCGCGAGCGGGCCCGTACGCTGCTGGCCGGGGCCCGCTACAGGGCCGAGGACGGCGCCGCCGACGTGGTCGCGACCGTCACCGACGAGTACGCCCTGCTCAACCTGACCGACCTGCTGGGCATCCCGGCCGCCGACCGCGCCCTGCTGCTGGAGTGGACCGTGCGGGTCATCGGCTACCAGGATCCCGAGGACGCGCCCGAACCGCTGCGCGGCCCCGACGGCAGGCCGCTCAACCCCCGGTCACCCGCGCTGCTGGGCGAAATGTTCGCGTACGCCCGCGAGCTGGCCGCGTACAAGCGCCGCCACCCCGGCGACGACGTGATGACCTCGCTCGCCACGGCCGGACTGGAGCCGGCCGAACTGGAGATGTTCTTCTTCCTGCTGACCGTCGCCGGCAACGACACCGTGCGCAGCGCCGCCCCCGGCGCGCTGCTCGCCCTCGCCGGGGCCCCGGGCGCCTACCGGCGGCTCGCCGCGGGCGAGGTCCCGGTGGAACGGGCCGTGGAGGAACTCCTGCGGGTCCACCCGCCGGTGCTCAGCTTCCGCCGCACCGCCGCCGCCGACACCGAACTGGCCGGGCAGCCGATCAGGGCGGGGGACAAGGTGGTGGTCTTCCACGCCTCCGCCAACCACGACGAGCGCGTCTTCGCCGAGCCCGGCCGCCTCGACCTCGCCCGCACGCCCAACCCGCACGTGTCCTTCGGGGACGGCCCGCACGTCTGCCTGGGTGCGCACTTCGCCCGGCTCCAGCTGCGGGTGCTCCAGGAGGAGTGGCGTACGGCCATGCCCGCTCCCGAACTCGCAGGTCCGCCGCGCCGGTTGGTGTCGAACTTCATCAACGGGATCACACGTCTGCCGTTGCGGGTGTCCGGGCCGGGACGGTGACGTCCGCCAGCAGCTCGGCCACGTCGGGGCCGTACGCGTCGGAGTTGGTCACCTTCAGCAGCACGCAGAAGGAGCTCCCCCGGTAGGTGCGGGCCAGCTTCTGGTGGTTGCGGGCGAGGAAGCGGGCCCCCGCCTGGTTGCTGACCGCGGTCTGCCCGGAGATCAGGAACACCGGCCGCGTGCCGGGCCCGGTCGTCAGCCGGGCCAGCACCACGTACTCGGCCTGCCCCCTCTGCCACCGGTACGTCTCGCCGCCGACGTGGATCGCCCCGCGGTCCGGCCCCGGCTCGGTGGAGATGTCGACCCGTATGCCCGGCAGCATCGACGCCAGGTGGGCGGTGGTCCGGTTGTTGGACGCGGGCCCGCCGATGCAGAACTCGGCGCGCTCCCCGAAGCCCTGGCGGACCGCGTCGTGCGAGACGATCTGCAGGTTCGCCCCGCAGTCCTTGATCAGCGCGGATATCTCCAGCAGCGCGAAGGTGTCGTTGCGGTGTACCGACCCCTCCGTGCCGCCCATCTGCCGGTTCACCACGAACAAGCAGTCCGAGCCGGTGGGCAGGCCGAAGAACGCCTGCTTGCGGCGCAGCGCCCGGCGCCACACGTAGGTGCGGGTGAACCAGCCGAAGCCGCCGCTGATGGCGGTGGCCGCCACCCCGAGCACGATGTTGCGCACGTCGTCGTTCATGCGGCGGATGCTAGCGCTGTAACCGGAAAGGTTCACCGGGCCGGGCCTTCCTGACGCGGGGGGTGCGGTGAAGTTACAGTGCCGACCGCAGGCAGCCCTGCCGTCCGCCCGCAGGGGGGTCTGACAGGCCGTCGACCGTCGACCGGAGGTACGCCATGCGTCGTCCCGCCCCACGTCAGTTAGCGCTCGCCGCCGCCCTCGCCGGCACGCTCGTCGCGACCGGCGCCGCCGCCCCGCCGTCGGCCCCGCCGCAGGCCGCCGGCACCCCCGCCAAGGTCCCCGTCGCCGTCGGCTACGGCGGGGTCGTCGCCAGCGTCGACGCCGACGCCAGCGCGGCCGGCATCGCGGTCCTGCGCTCCGGCGGGAACGCCGTGGACGCCGCCGTCGCCACCGCGGCCGCGCTCGGGGTGACCGAGCCGTACTCGGCCGGCATCGGCGGGGGCGGCTACTTCGTGTACTACGACGCGAAGACCCGCCGGGTGCAGACCATCGACGGCCGCGAGACCGCCCCGAAGACCGCCACCGCCGAGCTGTTCCAGGAGAACGGCGTGCCCATCCCGTTCGAGGAGGGCCAGACCAGCGGCCGCTCGGTCGGCGTTCCCGGCACCCCCGCCACCTGGAAGAGCGCACTCGACGCCTGGGGCACCCGCCCGCTCGGCCAACTCCTGGTGCCCGCCGAGAAACTGGCCCGCGACGGCTTCACGGTGGACGCCACCTTCCGGGCCCAGACCGAGGCCAACCAGGCCCGCTTCAAGGACTTCCCCGACACCCGCAGGCTCTTCCTGCCGGGCGGCGCCCTGCCGGTGGTCGGCTCCACCTTCAAGAACCCCGACCTGGCCGCCACGTACGCGGAGCTCGGCCGCAAGGGCGCCGGGGCGCTGTACCGCGGGCCGATCGCCGAGGACATCGTCAACACCGTGCGCAAGCCGCCCGTGGACCCGGCCGCCACCCGCAAGGTCCGCTCCGGCGACCTGACCGCCGCGGATCTGCGCGCCTACGCCACCAAGCGGCAGGAGCCGACCCGGGTGGGCTACCGCGGCCTGGACGTCTACAGCATGGCCCCCTCGTCCTCCGGCGGCACCACCGTCGGGGAGGCGCTGAACATCCTGGAGCGCACCGACCTGGGCTCCCTGTCGGAGGCGCAGTACCTGCACCGCTTCATCGAGGCCTCGCGGATCTCGTTCGCCGACCGGGGGCGGTGGGTCGGCGACCCCGCCTTCGAGCAGGTCCCGACGCGCGAGCTGCTCTCGCAGCGGTTCGCCGACGCGCGCGGCTGCCTGATCAGCCCGGACCGGACGCTGAAGAGCCCCCTGCCGCCGGGGGACCCGCGTGCGCCGCAGCAGCCCTGCACCGCCGGCGGGCAGGCCGCGCCGACGACGTACGAGGGCGAGAACACCACCCACCTGACGGTCGCCGACCGCTGGGGCAACGTGGTGTCGTACACCCTGACCATCGAGTCCACCGGCGGCAGCGCGATCACCGTCCCGGGGCGCGGCTTCCTGCTCAACAACGAGCTGACCGACTTCTCCTTCGCCCCGGCCTTCCCCGGGGTGCCGGACCCGAACCTGCCCGGCCCCGGCAAGCGGCCGCGGTCCTCCATGTCCCCGACCATCGTCCTCGACCACGGCCGGGCGGTGCTGGCGGTCGGCTCCCCGGGCGGCGCCACCATCATCACCACCGTCCTGCAGACCCTGACGGAGCACCTGGACCGGGGGCTGCCGCTGGTCGACGCCATCGCCGCGCCGCGGGCCAGCCAGCGCAACCAGGCCACCACCGAGCTGGAACCGGCCCTGTGGAACAGCCCGCTGCGCACGGAACTCGAAGCCCTGGGGCAGGCCTTCCGCCAGAACCCGGAGATCGGCGCCGCCACGGGCGTCCAGCGCCTGCCCGACGGCCGCTGGCTCGCCGCAGCCGAAACCACCCGCCGGGGCGGCGGCTCGGCGATGGCGGTCCACCCGCACGGCACCCCGTAGTAACCCTGCGGCCCGGACCCTACCCCCAGCTACCGCTGGGGGTACCCCCAGCGCTCAAACGCCGCGCGGGCTGGATCTTGCCGCTGCGCGGCAATTCCAGCCCCGCCGGCGTTTGAGGCGCGGGGTCTGGGGCGGAGCCCCGGTTTCGGGAAGGGGCGGGGAGGGGAAACGGCTCCGCGCAGCGGGAGGGGCGGTGGCCCGCCCGGGCCGTCAGAGGGCGGTCAGGATGCGGGGCCCGGCCGCGGTGACGGCCACCGTGTGCTCCGCATGCGCGGCCCGCGTACCGTCAACGGTGCGCAGCGTCCAGCCGTCCCCGTCGCACCGATAGTCATCCGTTCCCCCCGCAATCAGCATCGGCTCGATCGCCAGAACCATCCCCACCCGCAGCCTCATCCCCCGCCCCGCCCGGCCCTCGTTCGGCACACCCGGCTCCTCGTGCATCTGCCGCCCCACCCCGTGCCCACCGAAGCCGTCCGGAATGCCGTATCCCGCCCCCCGGCACACCGTGCCGATGGCGTGCGCGATGTCCCCGATCCGATGGCCCGGCACGGCGGCCGCGATCCCGGCCGCCAACGCCGCCTCGGCGGTCTCGATGAGCCGCAGGTCGGCCGGGCGCGGCCGGCCCACCGTGAAGCTGACCGCCGCGTCCCCGACCCAGCCGCCGAGCCGGGCGCCGCAGTCGATGCTGACCAGGTCGCCGTCGCGGAGCCGGTAGCCGTTCGGGATGCCGTGGACGATCGCGTCGTTGACCGAGGCGCACACCACCGCCGGGAAGGGGACCGGCGCGAACTGCGGCCGGTAGCCGAGGAAGGGCGAGGTCGCCCCCGCCCCGTCCAGTACGCCGCGGGCCACGCGGTCCAGCTCCTGCAGGGACACGCCGACCCGCGCCGCGTCCCGTACCGCGGCCAGGGCCCGGGCCACGACCCGGCCCGCGGCGCGCATCTCGTCGATCGACCGTTCCGTCTTGAGTTCCACCATGCCAATAACTATACCGGTATAAGTTTACCGGCATTGTTATTGGAGGCGCGCTAAGCTGGGGCCATGGTCCGAACCCCTCTCACCCCCGAAGAGCGCGAGCGCGGCGAGCGCCTCGGCGCCCTGCTGCGAGAGGCCCGCGGCGGCCGCAGCATGGTCGAGGTCGCGGCGAGCGCCGGGCTGTCCGCCGAGACCCTGCGCAAGATCGAGACCGGCCGCGCGCCCACCCCGGCCTTCTTCACCGTCGCCGCCGTGGCCGAGGCGCTCGGCCTCTCCCTGGACGACGTGATGCGGCGCTGCGCCCTGGTGACGGCCTGACGGGCAGGCCGTAGGGAGGCGGGCGCCGGGCACCCCGCGGCGTTCGGCCCGCGTCCCGGCCGTCGTTCGGGCGGCCCGACGGGCCGAACGGCCCAACCGGCGGTGGGGGCCGCCGGGCGCGGGGCAGACGTGATGGCGTGTCAGCCACGCCCGCCCCCGCCCACGCCCACGCCCCCCAGCGCCTCGGCCTCGCACTCCTCGGCGCGCTGCTCGCGGCCGGCCTGCTGGTGGCGGCCTGCGCCTCCCCCGAGGACCGGACCGGGACCGGCCGCCCCGCCGACCCGGTCGCGAACCACCCGGCGCACCCGCCCGCCACCCCCGGCCAGGCGCCGGGCCGCGGGTACCGCCCGTAGCGGGCGTGGGCCTAGCCTCGGGGCATGAACCTCGAAGAACTCGGGCGGTCCCCGTACGTGAGCCTCACCACCTTCCGCAAGGACGGCACGCCGGTCGCGACCCCCGTCTGGGCCGTGGTCGAGGGCGGCGAGCTGTACGTCTGGACGCGCTCGGACGCGTGGAAGGTCAAGCGGATCCGCAACAACGGCCGGGTCACCCTGGCCGCCTGCGACGTACGCGGGCGGGTCGAGGAGGGCGCGGCCGTCCTGGAGGGGCGGGCGCGGCTGCTGGACGAGGCCGGGCTGAAGCGGGTGCGGCGGCTGCTGGGGCGGAAGTACACCTGGCGGTTCTGGGCCGTGGACCTGCCGGCCGCGGCGGTCCGGCTCGGCAAACGCCCGCACACCGCGATCGCCGTCAAGGTTTGAGATTCCTGTAGCCCGCCCGTAACACCCGTGGGATCCAATGCGGGCATGGAGACCGCGACTTCGCTGGCGATCGCGCAACTGTCGGGCTATCTACGCGGGTTGACGCACCGGCTCGATCCGGGGGCGGGGTGGTACGGGGAGTTCCTGCGTCGCGATCCGGAGGGGATGCGGGCCTGCCTGGAGGGGGCCGCGATGCCTCCGTGGGACGTGATGGAGTCGCTGCTCGGCGACCTCGCGGCCGCCCGCGGTGCGCAGTTCGCGGCGCGGGAGACGCAGCATGCGGCCCGGCTGCGGGCCGCGGCCGTCGCCGCGTGGGACCGGCTCCCGGGCGGGGCCGAGGAGCTGCGGACCCTGCGGGCGGATGCCGCCGACCAGCGGGCCCTCTCGGAGGCCACGGCCCGGACCCTGACCGCGCGCCTCGCCGCCACGGCCGACCACGCCGAGGCGGCCGCCGTGGCCGCGGAGCTCGCCTGGGTACGGGACGACGCGGCCCGGGCGGCCGCCCGCCAGCAGGACTTCACGACCCGCCTGGAGTCCCTGCCCTCCGACCCCCTACCGGGCTTACCCCGCCAACGCCCCGCGGCGCCCCAGCCCCCCACGCACCCGACCCCGGCGGAGCGGCAGGCGCCCGGTGCACCCTCACACCACGGCGCGGCCCTGAAGGAGACGCCCGGCGCGGCCTCGCATCCCACCCCGATGGCAGAGCAGGCGTCCGGCGCGGCCCTGCAGCTCGGCCCGATGGTGGAGGAGACGTTCGGCGCGGCCGCCTCGCAGCCCGTCCCTGAAGAGTGGCAGGGGCCCGGTGTGCCTTGGCAGCGCGGCGGGGGGCCGGATGAGGCGTCCGGCGGGGTCCCGCAGCCCGGTCCGATGGTGGAGGAGGCGTTCGGCGCGGCCCGACAGCCGGCCCCGGCGCCGGGGGAGGCGTTCGGCGCGGCGACGCGTCCCGCCACGGCGGAGCGGCAGGCGCCTGGTGTGCCCTCGCAGCGCGGCGCGAGTCCGGGGGAGGCGTCCGGCGCGGCCCTGCATCCCGCCGCGATGGGGGAGCAGGCGATCGGCACGGCCCCGCAGCCCGCCCCGGCGGCGGAGCAGATGTTCAGCGCCCGCCCGCAGCGTGGTGTGGAGGCGGGGGAGGCAGCCGCCGTGGCCCCGCAGCCGCCCGTACGGCGGGCCGAGGGGCGGTGGTTGCGGGGCGGCGCTGCCCGGCGGTCGGGCGGGGCGAGGTACGCCGGCGCGGCGGCTCCGGCCCCGGCGGCCTTCACCCTCCCGCCCGGCCATCACGACGGCCCGCCGGTCCCGCCACCCCGCGGCGCGCGCTTCGCCGTCCTCCCCGCGGCCGCCGCAGACCCCGCCACTGCGCAGTCGGCCGCCGACCGCGGCCCCGCCGACGCGTGGCTTCGCAGTGCCGGGCCGGGATCCGGCCCCGAGGGCTTTGAGCGCCCAGAGCCCCCCGACCCTTCAGGCACCGGAGCCGGTTCCGCGGCTCCCGGGTCCGCCGCGCCGTGGCCTGCGGACCCGCCTGCCGCCGGCCGGGAGGTCGTCGCCCATGCATCCGCCCCGAGGGCCGCCGACACCCAGCCCGTCGGCCCCGCCGATGCAGCCCTGTGGTCGCCCGCCCCCGAAGCCACGGCCGCTGCCGCCGCCTGGTCCGTGGGGTCCGCTCCGATGCCCGACGGGGCCGCATGGGCCGACGGCTCTGCGCCGTACGCCGACCCGCGGGCCGGAGCGCCTGCGGCGGGCAGCGCTCCCGGCCTCGGCGGTGACACCGGGCCGGGCGACGGCCCGGGCGGCGCGCCCGCCCCCGGGGCCGCGGCCGCCGGGAACTCCGCACCCGGCAAGGCCCGGTGGTCCGCGCCGGGCTCCGGCGGTGCGCCCGGGCTCGGGGAGGCGGGTGCATGGGACTCGGGGCGAGGCGGGGGCACGTGGGCCGCCGGCCCTGGCCCGGGGTCCCTGGGCACGGCCGGTGACGGCCCGGGCGGCGCGCCCGCCCCCGGGGCCGCGGCCGCCGGGAACTCCGCACCCGGCAAGGCCCGGTGGTCGGCGCCGGGCTCCGACGGTGCGCCCGGCCTCGGGGAGGCGGGTGCATGGGACGCCGGGCCGCACGGGGATGCGTGGGCCGCCGGCCCTGGCCCGGGGCCCGGGAGCGCGGCCGGCGACGGCCCCGACTCCGGACCCGCCCCCCTCCGCGCCGTGCAGGACGTGGTGGCCGAGCTCATTGCCCTGCGGGGGCAGGGCCGCAGCGGCGAGGCGCACGTCGTGCTGTGCGAGGCGGCCGCCTGGCCGGCCGGGCGGTTGCCGGCGCTGGCCGCCGAGCTCGGGCGGGCCGGGCTGGCCGCCGACTGGGCCACCCTGCTGTGGGAGGCGGCCTCGCTCCCGCCCGAGCGGCTCGCCGCGGCCGCCGCCGCCCTCGGCGAGGCCGGCCGGCACGCCGACTGCGAGGCGCTGCTGCGCCAGGGCGTGGCCCGCCCCGCCCCCGAGATCGCCGAGGCGGCCCTGACCCTGGCCGCGGCCGGCCGGCACCACGAGGCCGACGCCCTCCTCGGCGCCTTCGTCCGCGTCCGCACCGCCGAGGAGGCGGCCCGCCTCGCCCGCCGCGACCCGCAGTGGTTCACGCCCCGCCTGCTCGCGGCCGCCGCCGCCGTCTCCGCAGGGCACCGCCGCGACCTCGTACACGCCCTGCGCATCGTCGCCAAACTGCCCGCCGACTGATCGCTGCCGGATCACCGGCCGATCGCCTACCGATCACCCCCGACCGAAAGCGACCGCCTCGCGCGCCAAAACGACCGACTGCTCCAACAGTGCAAGGCGGTCTTGCCCCGGGCTGTGACGAGGCCTACGTTCTACTCCCTACGCACACCGTCTACGTGCGTAGAAGTCGGCGTTCCCGTCGCGAGGAGCAGCTCATGGCCCAAGTCGTCCGCGCCGCACTCGTCCAGGCCACCTGGACCGGAGACACCGAGTCGATGATCGCCAAACACGAGGAGCACGCCCGCAGAGCGGCCGCCCAGGGCGCCCGGATCATCGGCTTCCAGGAGGTGTTCAACGCCCCCTATTTCTGCCAGGTCCAGGAGCCCGAGCACTACCGCTGGGCCGAACCGGTCCCCGACGGCCCCACCGTCCGCCGCATGCAGGACCTCGCCCGTGAGACCGGCATGGTCATCGTCGTCCCCGTCTTCGAGATCGAGGACGCCGGCTTCTACTACAACACCGCCGCCGTCATCGACTCCGACGGCAGCTACCTCGGCAAGTACCGCAAGCACCACATCCCGCAGGTCAAGGGGTTCTGGGAGAAGTACTACTTCCGCCCCGGCAACCTCGGCTGGCCCGTCTTCGACACCGCCGTCGGCAAGGTCGGCGTCTACATCTGCTACGACCGCCACTTCCCCGAGGGCTGGCGCGCCCTGGGCCTGGCCGGCGCGCAGCTCGTGTACAACCCGTCCGCCACCCACCGCGGCCTGTCCGCGCACCTGTGGCAGCTGGAGCAGCCCGCCTCGGCCGTCGCCAACGAGTACTTCGTCGCCGCGATCAACCGCGTCGGCCGGGAGGAGTACGGCGACAACGACTTCTACGGCACCAGCTACTTCGTCGACCCGCGCGGGCAGTTCGTCGGCGACGTCGCCAGCGACAAGGAGGAGGAACTCCTCGTCCGCGACCTCGACTTCGGCCTCATCGAAGAGGTCCGCACCCAATGGGCGTTCTACCGCGACCGCCGCCCCGACGCCTACGGAGGACTCGTCAAGCCGTGACCGAACCGATCCCCCTGCACAGCCGCCACCGTGCCGTCATGCCCGACTGGCTCGCCCTCTACTACGAGCGCCCCATCGAGCTCACCCACGGCGAGGGCCGCCACGTCTGGGACGCCGAGGGCAACCGCTACCTCGACTTCTTCGGCGGCATCCTCACCACGATGACCGCCCACGCGCTGCCCGAGGTCACCAAGGCCGTCTCCGACCAGGCCGGCCGGATCATCCACTCCTCCACCCTCTACCTCAACCGCCCGATGGTCGAGCTGGCCGAGCGGATCGCCGCCCTGTCCGGCATCCCCGACGCCCGCGTCTTCTTCACCACCTCCGGCACCGAGGCCAACGACACCGCCCTGCTGCTGGCGACCGCGTACCGCCGCTCCAACCAGATCCTGGCGATGCGCAACAGCTACCACGGCCGGTCCTTCTCCACCGTGTCCATCACCGGCAACCGCGGCTGGTCCCCGACGAGCCTGTCGCCGCTGCAGACGTACTACGTGCACGGCGCCGTCCGCACCCGCGGCCCCTTCGCCGCCCTGTCCGACGCCGACTTCACCGCTGCCGCCGTCGCCGACCTCGAGGACGTCCTCGGCCAGGCCCGCGGCTCGGTCGCCGCCCTGATCGCCGAACCGATCCAGGGCGTCGGCGGGTTCACCTCGCCGCCCGACGGCCTGTACGGGGCCTTCCGCGAGGTCCTCGACCGCCACGGCATCCTCTGGATCAGCGACGAGGTCCAGACCGGCTGGGGCCGTACCGGCGACAGCTTCTGGGGCTGGCAGGCGCACGCCCAGAACGGCCCGCCGGACATCCTGACCTTCGCCAAGGGCATCGGCAACGGCATGTCCATCGGCGGCGTCGTCGCCCGCGCCGAGATCATGAACTGCATCGACACCAACTCCATCTCCACCTTCGGCGGCTCCCCGGTCACCATGGCCGCCGGCGTCGCGAACCTCGCCTACCTGCTGGAGCACGACCTCCAGGGCAACGCCCGCCGCGTCGGCGGCCTGCTGCTGGAACGGCTGCGCGCCATCGCCGCGACCGTGCCCGCCGTACGGGAGGTCCGCGGCCGGGGGCTGATGGCCGGACTGGAGCTGACCCGGGCCGGCACCGACCGGGCCGACCCGGAGGCGGCCGCCGCCGTCCTCGAAGCCGCCCGCGAAGGCGGTCTCCTCCTCGGCAAGGGCGGCGGCCACGACACCAGCGTGCTGCGCATCGCGCCGCCGCTGTCCCTCACCGTCGCCGAGGCGGAAGAGGGAGCCGTCATCATCGAACGGGCCCTGCGCAGCATCGTGTAGCCGGGAGGCGCCGCACATGTCCCACCGCACCCTGATCCGCGGCGGCCTCGTCGTCACCGCCGCCGACGAGCTCCACGCCGACGTCCTGGTCGAGGACGGCCGGGTCGCCGCCCTCGCGGCGCACGGCTCGGCCGCCGCCGAGAGCTGGACGGCCGACCGCGTCCTCGACGCGGCCGGGAAGTACGTCATCCCCGGCGGGGTCGACGCCCACACCCACATGGAGCTGCCCTTCGGCGGCACCTTCGCCTCGGACACCTTCGAGACCGGGACCCGCGCCGCCGCCTGGGGCGGCACGACCACCATCGTCGACTTCGCCGTGCAGAGCGTGGGCCGCAGCCTGCGCGAGGGCCTCGACGCCTGGTACGCGAAGGCCGACGGCAACTGCGCGATCGACTACGGCTTCCACATGATCCTCTCGGACGTCAACGAGGGGACCCTGAAGGAGATGGACCTCCTCGTCGAGGAGGGCGTCACCTCCTTCAAGCTGTTCATGGCCTATCCCGGCGTCTTCTACAGCGACGACGGGCAGATCCTGCGCGCCATGCAGCGGGGCGCGGCCAACGGCGGGCTGATCATGATGCACGCCGAGAACGGCATCGCCATCGACGTCCTCGTCGAACAGGCCCTGGCCCGCGGCGAGACCGACCCCCGCCACCACGGCGAGGTCCGCAAGGTCCTGCTGGAGGCCGAGGCCACGCACCGGGCGATCCAGCTGGCCCGCGTGGCCGGCTCCCCGCTGTACGTGGTCCACGTCTCCGCGGAGGAAGCCGTCGCCGAGCTGGCCGCCGCCCGCGACAAGGGGCTGCCGGTCTTCGGGGAGACCTGCCCGCAGTACCTGTTCCTGTCCACCGACAACCTCGCCGAGCCCGATTTCCAGGGCGCGAAGTACGTCTGCTCCACGCCGCTGCGGCCGCGCGAGCACCAGGCCGCGCTGTGGCGGGGCCTGCGCACGAACGACCTCCAGGTGGTGTCGACCGACCACTGCCCGTTCTGCTTCAAGGGCCAGAAGGAGCTCGGCCGCGGAGACTTCTCCAAGATCCCGAACGGCCTGCCCGGCGTGGAGAACCGGATGGACCTCCTCCACCAGGCCGTCGTCGACGGGCACATCAGCCGCCGCCGCTGGATCGAGATCGCCTGCGCCACCCCGGCCCGGATGTTCGGCCTGTACCCGCGCAAGGGCACCATCGCGCCGGGCTCCGACGCCGACATCGTCCTGTACGACCCGCACGCCGAGCAGGTGGTCTCCGCCGCCACCCACCACATGAACGTGGACTACTCGGCGTACGAGGGCAAGCGGATCACCGGGCGCGTCGACACGGTCCTGTCCCGCGGCGAGCTCGTCATCGACCGGCGCGAGTACACCGGCCGGGCCGGCCACGGTGCGTTCGTCCACCGCTCCACCTGCCAGTACCTGTAACCAAGGAAGTGCGATGGACTTCGGCCTCGTCCTGCAAACCGACCCGCCCGCGTCCCAGGTGGTCAGCCTGATGAAGCGTGCCGAGCGCAACGGGTTCCGCTACGGCTGGACCTTCGACTCGGCCGTGCTGTGGCAGGAACCCTTCGTCATCTACAGCCAGATCCTGGCGAACACGCAGAAGCTGCACGTCGGCCCCATGGTCACCAACCCCGGCACCCGCACCTGGGAGGTCACCGCCTCCACCTTCGCCACCCTCAACGACATGTACGGCAACCGCACCGTCTGCGGGATCGGCCGCGGCGACTCGGCCATGCGGGTGGCCGGACGCAAACCGAACACCCTGGCCCGGCTGGGGGAGGCCATCGACGTCATCCGGGACCTGGCCGAGGGCCGCGAGGCGGTCGTAGACGGCAATCCGATCCGGATCCCCTGGATCCGGGAGGGCCGGCTCCCCGTCTGGATGGCCGCGTACGGGCCGAAGGCGCTGGCCCTGGCCGGTGAGAAGGCCGACGGGTTCATCCTCCAGCTGGCCGACCCCTTCCTCACCCAGTGGATGGTCCACGCGGTCCGCGAGGCCGCCGAACGGGCCGGGCGGGACCCGGACGCGATCACCATCTGCGTGGCGGCGCCCGCGTACGTCGGCGAGGACCTGGCCCACGCCCGCGACCAGTGCCGCTGGTTCGGCGGCATGGTCGGCAACCACGTCGCCGACCTGGTCGGCCGCTACGGCGAGCACTCCGGGATGGTCCCGGACGCCCTCACCGACTACATCAAGGCCCGCCAGGGCTACGACTACAGCCACCACGGGCGCGCCGGAAACCCGTCCACGGACTTCGTCCCGGACGAGATCGTCGACCGCTTCTGCCTGCTGGGCCCGCCCGAGGCCCACATCGAAAAGCTGCGGGCCCTGCGCGACCTGGGGGTCGACCAGTTCGCCGTGTACGACATGCACGACGCGCGGGAGACCACGATCGACGCCTACGGCGAACACGTGATCCCGGCCCTGCGAGGCTGAACGCAGCCCGGCACACCGCCTGAGGGCGGGGCCTGGCAGTCCCGGCGTCGGCCCGCGCCCGGGACGGTGGTCCGGCAAATCCACCGCCGGCGTTTGAGTGGGGCCCCCCGGACCTCGTCTGGGGGGACCCCACTCAAACGCCGCCGCGGCCTGCCCGCCCGGCGGACCCCGGTTCACCGACCCGACACCCGGCGGCCGCCACCCCGCCCCCTTCCCCGGTGGGGATTGTCGGCGCGGCATGGTGTGATGGGGGCATGATCGAACAGTTCCTCGCCCGCGACCTGTCCGCCGTCGAAGAAGCCGTCCGCAAGGCCGCGGCTGCGGAGATCATGCCGAGGTTCCGCCAGCTCGCCGAGCACGAGGTGGACGAGAAGAGCGGCCCGCACGACCTGGTCACCGTCGCCGACCGCAAGGCCGAGGAGCACCTCACGGCCGCCCTCACCCGCCTCCTCCCCGGCTCCGCCGTCGTCGGCGAGGAGGCCGTGCACGCCGACCCCACCGTGTACGGGGCGCTGCGCGCCGACGCCCCGGTGTGGATCGTGGACCCCGTCGACGGCACCCGCCAGTTCGTCGCCGGCGACCCCGCCTTCTGCACCCTGGTCGCCCTCGCCCACCGCGGGGAGATCCTCGCGTCCTGGACCTTCGCCCCCGCCCTGGACGAGCTGGCCACCGCCGTGCGCGGGCAGGGCGCGTACCTGGGCGCGGAGCGCCTGGCCTGCGGCTCCCCGCAGCCGGGCGCCGAGCTGCGGGTCGCCGTGGCCCACCCGCTGTACACCACCGACAAGGACAAGAAGGTCCTCTCCCGCCTGGACGTGCCGGGCGTCGCGCCCCGCCCGTGCGGCTCGGCCGGCCTGGAGTACCTGAAGGTGGCCCGCGGCGAGGTGGACGGCCTCGCCTTCACCTGGCCCTCGGCCTGGGACCACGCGGCCGGCCTGCTGCTCGTCGGCGAGGCGGGCGGCGCGCAGTCCACCGTCGCCGGGGTCCCGTTCCGCATCGACCGGGACAACGAGCTGCCGTTCGCGGTGGGCCGCGACGAGCCCACCGCCCTGCGCATCCGCGACCTGCTGCGCAAGGCGTAACCCGCTGTAGGACAGGGCCGGATGGACGGCCGGAATATCCTGGGGGCGAAGCCGCCGCCGGACGAAGGGGTCTCAAGGTGCCGTCGATTCTCGATGCGGTCGTGGTGGGGGCGGGGCCCAACGGGCTGACGGCCGCCGTCGAACTGGCCCGGCGCGGCTGCTCGGTGGCCGTCTTCGAGGCCGCGGGGGCGGTCGGCGGCGGGGCCCGCACCGAGGAGCTCACCCTCCCGGGCTTCCACCACGACCCGTGCTCCGCGGTGCACCCGCTCGGCATCGGCTCGCCGGCGTTCTCCGCGATGCCGCTGAAGCGGTACGGGCTGGAGTGGCTGCACGCCCCGCTGCCGATGGCCCACCCCTTCGACGACGGGACGGCCGCCGTGCTGTCCCGCTCCGTCGCCGAGACGGCGGCCTCGCTCGGGCCGCGCGACGCGGGCGCGTACCGGCGGCTGGTCGAGCCGTTCACCTCCAAGTGGGACAGCCTGGTACGGGACTTCATGGCCCTGCCCTCGACCGCCCTGCCCCGCGACCCGCTCACCCTCGCCCGCTTCGGGCTCGCCGGACTCCCGCCGGCCGGCTGGCTGCTGCGCCGCTTCCACGACGAGCGGGCCAAGGCCCTGCTCGCCGGGCTCGCCGCCCACGTCATCGCCCCGCTGGGCGGCATCGGCACCGGCGCCGTCTCCCTCGTCTTCGCCCTGGCCGCGCACGCGGTCGGCTGGCCGATGGCGCGCGGCGGCTCGCAGTCCCTCTCCGACGCCCTCGCCGCCTACCTCGCCGACCTCGGCGGCACCGTCCACACCGGCTTCGAGGTCAAGCGGCTCGACGACCTCCCCCCGGCCCGCGCGTACGTCTTCGACACCTCGCCGACCGCGCTGGCCCGCATCGCCCGCCTGGGGCGCACGTACGACGGCTACCGCTACGGCGCCGCCGCCTTCAAGATCGACTACGCCCTGTCGGGCCCGGTGCCGTGGACCGCCGAGGAACCGCGCCGCGCCGGCACCGTGCAGATCGGCCCGCGCGCCCGCGACATCGACGCCGCCCTGCAGCTCGCCACCGGCGGGCGCGCCCCCCGCAACCCCTTCCTGATCACCGCCCAGCCCAGCCTGGTCGACCCGGGCCGCGCGCCCGAGGGCAAGCACGTCTTCTGGGCGTACGGGCACGTGCCCGCCGGCTGGGAGGGCGACCTCACCGATGCCGTCGAACGCCAACTGGAGCGCTTCGCCCCCGGCTTCCGCGACCTCGTCCTCGCCCGCGCCACCGCCGGCCCGCCGCAGCTCGCCGCCCGCAACCCCAACTACGTCGGCGGGGACATCGCCTGCGGCGCCGCCACCGGCCTGCAGCTCCTGCTGCGCCCGAAGCTCTCCCTGTCCCCGTACACCACGCCCCACCCGGCCGTCTTCCTGTGCTCTTCCGCCACCCCGCCCGGCCCCGGCGTCCACGGCATGTCCGGCCACAACGCGGCCAAGGCGGTCTGGCGGCACCTGCGAAAGGAGTCCTGATGGTCCGCATCACCCTCGTCCAGGGCGACATCACCGCCGAGCACGCGGACGCGGTGGTCAACGCCGCGAACTCCTCCCTGCTGGGCGGCGGGGGAGTGGACGGCGCCATCCACCGCCGCGGCGGCCCGGAGATCCTGGAGGCCTGCCGCGCCCTGCGCGCCTCCCACTACGGCAGCGGCCTGCCGACCGGCCGGGCGGTCGCCACGACGGCGGGCCGCCTCCCGGCCCGCTGGGTGATCCACACGGTCGGCCCGGTCTGGTCCCGCGAGGAGGACCGCAGCGCCCTGCTGGCCTCCTGCTACCGCGAATCCCTCCGCGTCGCCGACGAACTGGGCGCCCGCACGGTGGCCTTCCCCGCCATCTCGACCGGCATCTACGGCTGGCCGATGGACGACGGCGCCCGCATCGCGATCGAAACGGTCCGCGCAACGAAGACCGCGGTCGAGGAGGTCAGGTTCGTCCTCTTCGACGATGCGGCATACAGAACCTTCGCCACCCAGCTCGCCTCCGCGTAGCCGGCGGCGGATGCGCCGACCTCGTCGGCAGTGATCGCCAACGCCATGTCCGGCCTGCCGGAGCCCTTCGCTCACGGTGCCGGCCGGGTGGGGCGGGGTGGCCGCGGGCGCACACAGCTACGATCGCGGGGCTCCCATCCCCGAAATGCGCCGGTGTCGCGGACACCGCAGGAATTCCAGAGGTGTCATGTCCGACAGGTTCATCCTCGCCGGGGACCGTGCCCCGGTGCCCGCCGAGGCTCCGCAGGAAGCCCCCGACCCCCTCCGACGCGCCCGCCAGAGGCTGTGGTCGAGGGCCGGCGGGTCCGGGCGGGCCGACCATGGGGCGAGGTCGGTGCGGGCGCCGCGAATAGCAGTGCTGGACGGCCTGCGGCTGCTCGCGGCTCTGTCGGTGGTCCTGTTCCACTACCTGGCCGGATCGGGGGCGATCCCCTGGCAGCAAACGGCGGTCGAGCTGTTTCCCCGGCTGCACCGGGTCGCCGAGTTCGGCTGGCTGGGCGTGGTCTTCTTCTTCATGATCAGCGGCTTCGTCATCTGCATGTCCGGCTGGGGCAAATCGCTCCAGCACTTCTGGCAGGGCCGGATCCTGCGACTGTTCCCGCTCTACTGGACAGCGGTCGTACTCTCCTCGGCAGCCGCCCGGCTGGGCCCGCACCTTCCGGGCGAGCCGCGGGTCACCGTCGGCCAGATGCTGACCAACCTCACCATGTTGCACGAACCCCTCGGCGTGCCCAGCGTGGACAACGTCTACTGGACGCTCTGGATCGAGCTGCGCTTCTATCTGGTCTTCTCCCTCGTCGTCCTGCTGGGCACCAGCCACCGACGGGTCACCAACTTCTGCTGGGTCTGGGCGCTGGGCTCGGTCCTGGCGCCGGCGTCGGGCATCCCGCTACTGGACCAGCTCCTGGTGCCCCGATGGGCGCCCTTCTTCATCGCCGGTATCGCGTTCTACCTGGTCCGCCGAGCAGGCCGGATCGAGGGCGAGACCCTGGGCATCCTGGGGCTGTCCTGGCTGCTGATGCAGCACCGGCTCCCCGCGATCATGGAGGGCGAGGGGCATGGCATCAACTGGAAGGTCTGCCTCACCGCGATCACCGTGATGTACCTGCTGATGGGCCTGATCGCACTCGGCAAGCTCGACCGGATCCAGTGGCGCTGGCTGCCCGTCGCAGGCGCGATCTCCTACCCGCTCTACCTCGTCCACCAGTCGCTGGGCGTACGGGTCATCTGGCGCTGGAACGAACAGTGGGGCGCATGGCCGACCCTGCTCGGCGTGATCGCAAGCGTCGTGCTGATCGCCTGGCTGCTGCACCGCCTGGCGGAGCGGCCGCTCACCCGGCTGCTGCGCCGGCTGTTGACCGCCCGGACCGAGCGGTCGCAGCAGCTCACTTCCTAGGCGGCGGGGGCGCGCCTGGGCCGGGTGCTCGCACGGTCGCCTTCCCTGTCATCTCGACCGGCGCTACCGGTGTCCGTCGTGGAGGGGGGTGGGGAGGTTCGGGTGGGGGATCGGGGGGTGGTGACGGCGGTGGAGCCAGATGTAGAGGGCCAGGCATGGCACCAGCAGGCCGAGGACCGTGAGGGTGAGGAATGCGGGGAAGCCGCTGATCCGGGAGACCAGCCAGGAGAAGTTCTGGCCGAAGAAGCCGACCACGAAGGACAGCGGCAGGAAGACGGTCGCGAGGATCGTGAGCTGTTCCATCGTGGCGCTCTGCCGCAGGTTGATCTTGTTCTGTTCGACGGAGATCACCGCGATGTTCGCTTCCAGGACGGTGGCCAGCAGGTCGCGCTGGGCAGCCACCTCCTCGTTCACCAGCAGCAGGTGGTCGTGCACGTTGTGGAAGTACGGCAGCAGCTCGGCCGGTGACCTGCCCGGCTTGAGCAGGCGGGAGAGCACCGCGAGCAGCGGGTGCACGGCGCGGTAGAAGTCGGTGGCCTCGCGCCGCAGGAAGTAGATGCGTTCGGTCGGGGCGACCGCTCCGGAGAAGACCGTGGCCTCGATCTGCTCGATGTCGCGGTCGAGTTCTGCGACGACCGGGGCGTAGCTGTCGACGACCTGGTCGAGGATGGCCCACAGGGTCGAGGCGCTGCCCGTGCGCAGCAGCTCGGGACGCCGTTCGAGCCGGCTGCGGGCCCCGTGCAGCTCGCTGGCGATGCCCTGGCGCACCGTGATCACGAAGTGTTCGGAGAGGAAGACGCTGATCTCGCCGGTGTCGATCTCCTCGCGCTCGTCGTCGTAGCGCGCGGTGCGCAGGATGATCAGCTCGGTGCCGTCCTCGTACTGCTCGGCCTTCGGCCGCAGGTGGAAGGTCCGCGCGTCCTCGACGGCGAGTTCGTGCAGGCCGAAGCTCTCGCGGACCTTGTCCATCTCCTCCGGGCGGGGTTCGAAGAGGCCCAGCCAGACGAATCCGCCCTGTTCGCAGCATGCGGCCGCCCGGTCCAGCGACATCGGGCCCTCTTGCTGGCGGCGCCCGTCGCGGTAGTGCGCGCAGTCCACGATCATGGTGTTCCTCCTCGCGTCCGGCCCACGGATGCCCTACAGCCATGGTTGCTCGGGCGGCCCGGCCGTGACGGCCGACACAAGGGGCGGGTGTCACGTTCCGCGAGGGCCCCTCGTCCTGTGGGTGATGGGCGCGGGCGCCGAGGGTGCCCGTGCCGCCGCTCGGCAGGAAGGGATGCAGATGGAGACCTTCGGGTGGTTCCGGGAGCGGATCACGGCGTACCGCGCGCCGCACGGCTTCGACTACACGGTCGAGCGCAGTTTCCCGCCCTCGCGGCACGAGCTCGGCCGCATGACCTTCACGGAGGTTCCCGGGGGTGCGGAGGTGGTGTGGACGACCACGTTCGAGGTCCGTCTCCCGTTCGGTGCGGCCTTCACCCGGGTCGTCGCCAAGCCCGTCATCGCCCGTACCTTCGCCGCGATCCTCGCCGCGGGCGCCGCGGCGCTCGCGGCCGGCCCGGAGGGCAGAGGGGGCATGAAAACGACCTACGAAGCGGGCTCCCTGCGCCGGCATGGTCCGGATCAGGTGATGGAGGTCGCCTTCGGGTCGTCCCGACCTTCAGGCCTCTCAGCCCGACCGTCGACGTCGGTCCCAGCGGACACGAACACCTTCCGCGGAAATCGGCTACTCCGGTCGAACTCCCTCGCTCGCCTCGTAGGCCTATCTACAGAGTAGTCCCACGTCGCCGGGAGGAATAGGGGGGATGCCCTGTTTGTTTTTAATTGTCTTTTTCGCGGTTTCCGGGCCCTAGACTGGGCAGCAGCACTCCCCTCCACGCCACGCCCTGCCGGCCGGCTTGTCCGACGATCCGACGGGAGGTGTCGGCCGTGGCCGCATCGCCGCTGCCGCGCGGCTCCGGCGCCACCGCCTGGGCGCCCGAGCCGGTGACCGCCGACCCGTACAACGCCCAGACGCCCTGGGCGGCGCTGGCCGAGCCGGTCACTCCTGTGGAGGCCTTCTTCGTACGCGACCACTTCGGCATCCCGGAGGCGGACCCCGGCCGGTGGCGCGTGCGGATCGGCGGAGCCGTGGCCGCGCCCCTCGACGTGGGCTACGCGGAGCTGTGCGCGATGCCCCACCGGGAGCTCGACGTCGTCCTGGAATGCGCGGGCAACGGCCGCAGCCTGATGCGGCCCCGCCCCACGGGCCTGCCCTGGGGCCAGGGTGCGGTCGGGTGCGCACACTTCTCCGGGGTGCCGTTCGGCTCCCTCGCCGCCCGGGCCCGGATCGACGCAGCCGCCGTGGAGATCGTCTTCTGCGGGGCCGACTCCGGTACGGTGCACGGCCGCCGCACCGCCTTCGAGCGCAGCCTCCCGCTCGCCGCGGCCCTGCACCCCGACACCCTCCTCGCCACCCGCATGAACGGGGAGCCGCTGGCGCCCGAGCACGGGGCGCCCGTCCGCCTCGTGGTCCCCGGCCGGTACGCGGTCGCCGACGTGAAGTGGCTCGTCGGGGCCCGGGCCGTCACGGAGCCCTTCACCGGGCCCTTCCAGACGGAGGAGTACGTCTACACGGCCTCCCGCGGCACCCCCGAGGGGCCCGTGACCACGGTCCGGGTCAAGTCCCTCGTCACCGCGCCGGCGCCCGGCTCGGTGCTGCGGTGCGGTGCGCAGACCCTCGTACGGGGGCGGGCCTGGTCCGGCGGCGGTGTGGCGGTCCGCCGCGTCGAGGTACGGGTCGAGGGCGAGGGCGAGGGCGAGGGCGAGGGCGAGGGCGCCGGCGGTGCCCCCCCGTGGGAGGAGGCCCGGCTCGAACCGGCGCTCGGGCCGTACGGCTGGCAGGAGTGGACCCATCCGTGGACGGCGCCCCGGCGGGCCGGGCGGTACCGGCTGCTGGCCCGCGCCACCGACGAGGCCGGGCACACCCAGCCGCCCCGTGCGCCCTGGAACGCCCACGGCTACGGCTGCAACCCGGTGGCCTCCGTGGAGGTCGTCGTGGAATGACCGGGGCGGCCCGGCCCGCCCCGGCCCGCCCGGCCCTGCTCAGCGCAGGGCCGCCAGCACCCGGCTGGTGCCGTGCTGCCAGACCGTGCCGACGTGGGTGAAGCCCGCCTCGTGGAGCAGGGCCGTGTGGGCGGCGACCGGGAGGTCGGCGGAGGAGCACGCCGGGTGGCCGGGGGAGTCCGCGTGGGGCAGGAGCGCGGCCAGTTCCGGGTCCTCGGCCGCCCCCGACCACCACGACGCCCAGTCCTCGTGGGTGAAGGCCAGGTTCCGCTCGGAGTGGCGGCGGCCGATGTCTGCCGCGAGGGCGCTGATCCGGGCGGAGTCGGGGGCGATGTGGTCGCCGTTGACAAGTACGCCGCTCGGGCGCAGCCGTTCGGCCAGGTCCCGGTAGACCCGACGCAGGGCGTCCTCGCTCAGGTAGTGCAGGGCGGTGGTGGATACCGCCGCGTCCAGCGGCCGGTCCAGGCCGAGCCCGTCCAGCCAGCCGGGCGCCCCGATCAGGGCGCGTACGTGGCGCAGCCGGGCGCTGCCGTAGTGGGCGCGGCCCAACTCCAGCAGCAGCGGGTCCGCGTCGACGGCGAGCACCTCGGCGTCGGGCAGCCGGTCGGCCAGCAGCGCCGCCAGCGCGCCCGGGCCGCTGCCGAGGTCGAGGACGAGCCGCCCGGGGCCGCCCGGGGCGGCGCCCCGGGCGCCGGTACGAGCCCGCTCCGGCGCGCGCGTGGTGTGCTCGACGACGTCCGCGATGACGGTGAACCGCTCCGCCCGGTCCACGGCGTACCGCTGCTGCTGGCACTCCCAGCGCTCCACCCAGTGCGCAGCCGTCGCCGTGCTCACACTGCGCACACTGTTCGCTCTGCTGGCACTGCTGACCCGGCTCACCGTGCTGTCGCTGCCGCTCATACTGAAAATCATTGCAGTGTGGCGAGGGCGGCGAGCAACTTCTCCATCTCTTCGAGTGTGTTGTAGACGTGCAGGCTGACGCGGACCGAGCCGCCCTCCGGCCCCGGCCCCGCCTGGCAGTGGTCGTCGCAGCGCACCATGAACCCGTGGCTGAACAGGATGAACCCCAGATCCTGCGAGCCGATCCCGCGGTGGCGGAACGTGACGATGCTGCCCCGGCGCTGCACGGCGGTGTCCGCCGCCAGGCTGGTGCGGCAGCCCAGCACCTCGTACGCCGGCAGCCGGCTCAGCCCGTCCGTCAGCACCGACGCCAGGGCCGCAGTCCAGCGGCCGATCCGCTCGGTCCCGGCGGCGTCCAGCCAGTCCAGTGCCGCTGCCAGGCTCACGATGCCGGCCGTGTTCGGGGTGCCCTGCCAGCCGCCGGGCACGAAGGACGGGCCGCGCTCGCCACGGGCCCAGACGGCGCCCGTTCCCGGCAGGGCGAGCGCCTTGTGCCCGGAGAAGACCAGGAGGTCCACGTCCAGCCCGGCCAGGGAAACCGGCTGGTGGCCGACGCTCTGCGCCGCGTCCAGGCAGATCACCGGATCCGGGCCGACCGCCTCCCGGATCCGGTGCACGTTCATGTCGGCCCCGTACACGTGGTGGACGTGCGTGGCGGCCACGAACCGCAGGCGCGGGCCGGCCGACGCCGCCAGCTCGGCCAGCGCCGCCGGATCGTAGTCCCCGGACCCCTCCTGGCAGGGCAGCGCCCGTACGGCGATCCGCACGCCCTGCCGGGCCAGCAGGTCCCGGGTCTCCAGCCACGGATCGAGGTTGGCGCGGTGGTCGCCGAACGGGACCACGATCTCGTCCCCGTCGGCGAGCAGCCCCGGCAGCCAGTCCCGGGCGACGGTCCGCAGCCCCTCCGAGGTGCCGCCGGTGAAGTGCACCGACGAGCGCCGCGGGGCCGGGTCGCCCAGGAAGGCCTTGACCCGTTCCCGGGCGGCCTCCACGCGGGCGGTCGTGTGGTTGGCCCACGGGTAGGAGCCGCGCCCGGCGTTGGCGTTGGCGGTGGTCAGGTACGCGGCCACCGCGTCCAGGACCGGCTGCGGCTTCTGCGCGGTGGCCGCACTGTCCAGGTAGGCCGCCGGCGGCCCGGAGCCGTCCCCGGAGCCCCTCCCGTGGCCGTCCTGCCCCCCCGCCAGGATCGGGAACTGCGCGCGCAGCGGCCGCTGCCAGCCGTCGAGCGCGGCCAGCTCCCCGCGCGGATCGGGCGTCGCGGCGGCCACGTCAGTCACGCACCAGCGGGGCCCCGGCGTCCCGCCAGGCGATGATGCCGCCCGCGAGGCTCCGTACGTCAGGATGGCCCATCCGGGTGAGCAGCGCCGCGTACCGCAGGGACTTCTCCCCGACCGGGCAGGCCAGCAGCACCGGCCGGCTCGCACTGAACGGCATCCCGCCCCGCACCAGCTCCGCGAACAGCTCGTCCACGATGTTGACCGAGCCGTCGATGTGCAGCGCGCCGTACGCGAACGGGCCGCGCAGGTCCACCACCAGCGGGCGCCCGCTCTCGACCCAGGGGCGCGCCTCGGCCACCTCCACGGACCGTACGGCGGCCAGTTCGGCGGCGGTGACGTGCTCGACCGCGTTGCGCACGGGCGGGCGGCCCAGCAGCTCGGGCCGGCGCCGGCGGACGTAGCCCATGTAGCTCTCGGCCCGGTCGCACACCAGGAACACCGCGGTCCGGCGCTCCGTCAGCCCGGCGTCGAGGGCCCTCAGGTGGCGGACCGCGCCGTGGTACGCGGCCCCGCCGGTCGGCCCCGACAGCAGGGCGCAGCGGCGCAGCAGCACCAGCATGCCGTCGAGCGCCTCGTCCGAGTCCACCGTCTCCAGGGCGTCGTACACCACCGGGTCGAACAGGCCCACCTCCTGCACCTCGTCGGCGGTGCGTATCCCGGGGATGAAGTCCGACTTGGCGCCGACCAGGCCGACCACCCGCACCGCGGGGTCGTGGGCGCGCAGGGCGCGGGCGACCCCGGTGGAGGAGCCGGCGGTGCCCACGCAGGCGATGAAGAAGTCCGGGGCGCGGCCGTCCAGGTCGGCGATGATCTCGGGGCCGGTGCCCTGCGCGTGCGCCTCGGCGTTCAGCGGGTTGAAGTACTGGTCGGTGTGCAGGTGGGCGCTGCCCGGCCGGGTCAGCTCCCGGTGGAAGACGGTCAGCGGATCGGAGGTGTCGGTCGGGTCCAGGCACTCGCTCTGCCCGGGCAGTTCCTCGATCTGCGCGCCGAGCAGGAGCAGCAGGTCCTTGATCTCGGGGACCCGCATCCGGTTGGTGACGCTCTTGAACGGCAGCCCGTACAGGCCCGCGAGCAGGGCCAGGGCCTTGGCCGTGTTGCCGCTGGACAGCTCCACCACGGTCTCGCCGCGGGCCGCCGCCCCGGCCAGCCGGCCGCGGACCATGTTCCAGGCGGCGCGGTCCTTGAGCGAGCCGAAGGGGTTGAGCATCTCCAGCTTGGCGTACAGGTCGATGTTGCGCAGGCCGTGCACATCCGGATCGATGCGCACCAGCGGGGTGTTGCCGATGGCCTCGGTGATGCTGTCGTACCGCAACTGTCATCCCCCCGTTTCGGTGACCGGCCAGTACTCCTCGTCCAGGCACCAGCGCCAGGCTCCGCCCTCCTCTCGCGCCGCCCTGACGGCGACCTTGCGGGCCGGCGGCTGCCGCTGGGCCCTGGTGGCGGTGAAGTCCATGCAGTACCCGGCCGTGTTGGGGAAGGCCAGCAGGTCGCCGGGGCGCGGCAGACGGGGCAGGAACACGGTCCGGCGGGTGATCAGGTCGGCCTCCAGGCAGAGGCTGCCCATGAGGTGCACGCCGACGGTGCCCCGGTCGCCGGCAGCGCTGCCGTTCCCGCCGCCGGACGTGTCTGCGGAGGCGTCTGCGGAGGCGTCTGCGGACACGTCGTCACGGCCGACGAGGACCGGGTCGACCAGCACGCCGTGGTCCTCCAGGCCGACGTCGCCGGCGTTCAGCGCGAGCCGCACGCGCGGCGGGCCCTCGGCGTCGGTCCGCACCTCCAGCACCCGGCCCAGGGTCAGCCCGCACTGGTCCACCAGGGCGCGGCCGGGCTCCGCGTACAGATCGCACAGGCTCTCCAGCAGCAGGGTGCCCAGGGGGCGGCCCAGCGCGGGTGCAGGGCGGGAGAGCAACTCGTCGAGGTACGCGGGCCCGGCGGCCGGCCGGTACGCGGGGTACAGGGCGAGCGCGCCCCTGAGGGTGCCGTGCTCCACCCGCAGTCCGTAGCCGTGGCCGCCCCAGGTCAGCGGTGCGCGGCGGCCGAGCGCGGCCTCGGTGAGGGCGGTGGTGTAGCGCTCCCACTGGGCGGCGTGGGCCAGGTAGCTGACGCCGAAGCCGCCGCCGACGTCGACGGCCCGTGGCGTGAAGCCGCGCAACCTCAGCTCCTCCACGGCCCGCAGGCAGCCCTCCAGGGCGGTGGCCTTCTCGTCGGTGCTCGTGGTGTCGAGGTGGTACCCGACCCCGACCGGCTCCACGGCGTCGCGCAGGGTGTCGAGCAGGTCGAGCAGCGGGCCGAGGGCCTTGACGGCGGTGCCGAAGCGGCTGCTGCGGGAGAGCGTGCGCGGGCCCGTGGTCTCGAACCCGGACAGCCGCAGCAGGACGCGGAGGCGGGGCAGCCCGTACGAGCGCACCAGCCGCGCGGCCCGTTCGAGCTCTCCCGGCCCGTCGGCGTTCACAGTCGCTCCGGTGCGCGCGGCCAGCCACAGGAACGCGGGGTCCTTCGGGCCCGTCGCCATGATCCGGTCGGGGGTGAACCCGGCCCCGAGGGCGTGCTGCAGCTCCTGCAGCGAGGCGGCGTCCAGTCCGGAGCCGGTGTGGGCGGCCAAGTGCCGGACCAGGGCGCTGGAGCCGGTGGCCTTGTGCGCGAAGAAGATCCGCCCGGAGAGGTGGTGGCGGCGCAGGACGGCCTCGAAGCCGGCCGTGTTGTGCTCGGTCTCCGAGGGCAGGACGACGCCCAGCGGCGAGCCGAGTGCCTCCACGAGGCCGTGCAGGAACGGCCCGGAGCGCAGCAGGGACGCCGGGCCCGTGGTGAGCCGCGGCTCCAGGTACAAAGGGGCGTCGCTCATCCCGGCCGTTCCGTCCCTCCCCGACGGCGCCGTGGGCGGACCGGGGGCCCGTGGCCCCGCGGTGCCGTGGTCCCGCGGTGCGTGGCCCTGCAGTGCTCGCCCTGCGCGATCGATCATTCGTCCGGCTCGGGCCATCATCGCTCCGTTCGGGCGGCAGCTGAAGGGTGCGTGGGAGCACGGGGGGCGGATGGCCGGATCACGACGGTGGTCGGGGAAGGTTCAGAGGGTTCGGAGTTCGGAGGGTTCGGAGGGTTCGGAGGGCGAGGCTCATCAGGACGTCGTCCCGGTCGTCGCCGGGAGCCACCCGCAGCGCACCCGGCCACCGGCCGACCTCCTCCCAGCCCAGCCGCCGGTAGAAGTCCTCCAGCCCGCAGCCGGACCGGGCGCTGAGCTGGAGCCGCTCCAGGCCCATCTCGTCCCGGGCGATCCCGGCCACGCCCGTCATGAGGGCCGTGCCGATGCGGCGGCCGCGGAAGCGCGGGTGGGTCTGGACGTGGTTGACCACGCCGCAGTGGGCGATCAGCGGATGCGGATCGTGGTGCAGGACCAGCCAACCGGCGATGGTCCCGCCGGAGCGGGCCACGAGCAGCCGGGACCGGACCGGGTCCAGCCCGCGTACGAGCCGCTCCACCACCGGCGCCACGTCCGCCGGGCCCACGGGCGGCATGGGCAGTCCGGGGGCGATCACCGCGCCGCCGGCGTTGACCACGGCCGCCCAGCAGTCGGTCAGCTGCGCTGCGAGCCAGGGCGGCACGCTGTCCGGGCGGGTCAGCTGCACGAGCTGCACCGGCTGCGGAAGACCCGGGGCCGCGGGAGGCGGGGACGACGGCATGCCCCCCAGGGTCTCAGGAGCCGGCCGCGCCGGGGGAGGACTGCGGGCGCCCCCGTGCGCCCTTGGCCGGAAAGCAGCCCGGGTGGTGAGCGGGGCTGCGGGGGAGGCCGGGGGGGAGGCGAGGGGTGACGAGGAGCGGCGAGGCCCGGTCCCGCGCCGGAAGCAGGCACTCCGCGACGGCCGGGGGGTTGTCCACAGGCGGGCCCGGGGTGTCGCAGGAGGTCGGTAGGCTTCCCGCATGACCCTTTCGGACGCGTCCCCGCGCACCCACGATGCCCTGGAGGTGCTGCACCGCGTCTTCGGGTACGACTCCTTCCGCGGTGAGCAGCAGCAGATCATCGAGCACGTCGCGGGCGGCGGCGATGCGCTGGTGCTGATGCCGACCGGCGGCGGCAAGTCGCTCTGCTACCAGATCCCCGCACTGGTCAGAGGCGGCACCGGCGTCGTGGTCTCGCCGCTGATCGCGCTCATGCAGGACCAGGTGGACGCGCTCACCGCCCTCGGCGTGCGGGCCGGGTTCCTGAACTCCACCCAGGGCTTCGACGAGCGGCGCACCGTCGAGCAGCTCTTCCTCGCCGGCGAGCTGGACCTGCTCTACCTGGCCCCCGAGCGGCTGCGCACGGAGGGCACGCAGCGCCTCCTCGACCAGGGCGAGGTGTCGCTGTTCGCGATCGACGAGGCGCACTGCGTCGCCCAGTGGGGCCACGACTTCCGGCCCGACTACCTCGCCCTGTCGATGCTGCACGAGCGCTGGCCCAAGGTCCCGCGGATCGCCCTGACGGCGACGGCCACCCCGGCGACGCACGCCGAGATCGCCTCCCGGCTCGGGCTCGGCGAGGCCCGGCACTTCGTCGCCAGCTTCGACCGGCCGAACATCCAGTACCGGATCGCCGCCAAGAACAACCCGCAGAAGCAGCTGCTGGAGCTGATCCGCGCCGAGCACGAGGGGGACGCGGGCGTCGTCTACTGCCTCTCGCGGGCCTCCGTGGAGAAGACCGCCGCCTTCCTGGTGGAGCAGGGCATCGACGCGGTGGCCTACCACGCGGGCATGGACGCGGCCACGCGCGCCGCGAACCAGGCCCGCTTCCTGCGGGAGGACGGGATCGTGGTCGTCGCCACGATCGCGTTCGGCATGGGCATCGACAAGCCGGACGTACGGTTCGTGGCCCACCTGGACCTGCCGAAGTCGGTCGAGGGCTACTACCAGGAGACCGGCCGCGCCGGCCGCGACGGCGAGCCGGCCACCGCCTGGCTGGCCTACGGGCTCCAGGACGTGGTGCAGCAGCGCAAGCTGATCGAGGGCTCCGAGGGCGACGAGACCCACCGCCGCTCCCAGAGCGCCCACCTCGACGCGATGCTCGCGCTGTGCGAGACCGTCGAGTGTCGGCGGGTGCGGCTGCTGGCGTACTTCGGCCAGGAGTCCGGGCCCTGCGGCAACTGCGACACCTGCCTGACCCCGGCCGAGTCCTGGGACGGCACGGTCGCCGCGCAGAAACTGCTGTCCGCGGTGTGGCGGCTGGCGCGGGAGCGGCGCCAGAAGTTCGGCGCCGGCCAGATCATCGACATCCTGCAGGGCAAGAAGACGGCCAAGGTCATCCAGTTCGACCACGACCAGCTGTCCGTGTTCGGGGTCGGGGCCGACCTGGGCACCGCCGAGTGGCGCGGGGTCGTACGGCAGCTGCTGGCGCTGGGGCTGCTCGCGGTCGAGGGCGAGTACGGGACGCTGGTGCTGACCGAGGCCAGCGGGGAGGTGCTCGGCGGCCGCCGGAGCGTGCTGCTGCGCAAGGAGAAGGCGCCGGCCCAGCCGCGCAAGGAGTCCGGCGCGCGGTCCGGCTCCGGGAAGGGCGGCCGGGTGCCGGTGGACCTGCCGGCGGCTGCCGTGCCGGTGTTCGAGGCGCTGCGGGCCTGGCGGGCCGCGACGGCCCGGGAGCAGGGGGTGCCGGCGTACGTCGTGTTCCACGACGCCACGCTGCGGGAGATCGCGACGCGGCTGCCGGGGTCGGTGGAGGAGCTGTCCGGCGTCAACGGGGTCGGCGAGGCGAAGCTGGCCAAGTACGGCGAGGGGATCCTGGAGGCCCTGGCCGACACCGGGGCCGCGGCCGCCCCGTCGGACCCGCACCCGCACGAGGAGGAACCGCCCCCGCCCCCGGAGGACGACCTCGACCCCCCGTGGGACGACTGGGACTAACGGCCCCGCCCGGCCCGATCCCGGGCCCCGCCCGGCCCCGCGCCTCAATCGCCGGCGGGGCCGGGTTTCCTGGGGCTCCGCCCCAGACCCCGCGCCTCGAACCCCGGCGAGGCTGGATCGTTCGAAGCCGGGGTCGGCACCATTCAGCCTCGCCGGCGTTTGAGGCGCGGGGCCCGGCGGAGCCGGGTTTTCCCGGTCCCGGGGTCGGCGGCCCGGTGCGCCGGGCTAGGCCTCGGCAGGGGCGGCCTCCTCCTCCGGGGAGTCGGCGTCGGCCAGACCGGCCTGGTCCGGGCACGGCGGGCACAGGCGGGTGTACTCCGCCATCACCTCCTCCACCGTTTCCTTCTGCTTGCGTTCGCACGCCCCGCGCCGGGTCTCCTCCTGGCAGGCGCGCTCGGCCCGCGCACCCTCCAGCACCGCAATGGCCTGCCAGCCCTTCAGCACGCACAGCAGCGCCTTGCACAGGCAGTCCACGAACTCCGACACCGTCGAGAAGCCCCGCCACGCCTCCCGGATCCTCCGCAACAGCACCAGCAGGCGCGCGTAGAGCCGTACGACGTCCTGCCCGAGCACCGGATCACACACGTCCGCCAACAGCTGCGCCGCGTCCGCCTTGATCTTCGCCGCGCGCTCCGGCAGTGCCGTCAACTCGCCCACCAGCGCCGTGAAGCACGCCGCCGCGTGCAGCGTGTCCGTCGTGTAGTGGGCGATGCGGGCCGAGAGCGTCGCGACGGTGTCGTCCGGGCCGACCGCGTCGGAGAAGTCGCAGCCGCAGTCCTCCACGCAGCAGCCCCGACCGCCCGCGCACCGCCGGATCTCCTCGAAGACCCGGTCCACCGCCTGCTCCAGGCAGTGCCGCTGCTCGTGCGTGACCCGGCAGCGGATCTGCTCGCGGACCTTGCCGAGGGTGGCGCCCGCCTCGTCCAGGTCCGTCTTCGCGGCCAGCCGGGCCTTGGTGTAGCCGGTCCGGGCGCCGTTGAACCGCTCCTGGAACTCCCGCAGCTGCGGCAGGTGTTCCTGCGTGACCTCGGCCCGGCGCTGGATTCCCGTGGCGATGCACGCCAGTTCGTCGATGGCGCCGGCGTCGCAGCCGCCGCCGGCCGGCTGGGTGTGGAGGGTGCTGCTCATGTTCGGCTCTCCTGGTCGATGCGGGCAGGCGCACCGAGTGTGGGCCGGGCGGTGTCACCGGCCCGTCGCCACCTCCGCCGCACCCGCCGACCCCTCAGAGCCCGCCGCAACGGCCCCGTGACGCGGCGGGCCGCAGCATCGCCGCATGGCTGGATACCGGGCACTCGCCGCCGTCGGGCGCAGCGTCGTCGCGCTGCTCAACCGGCGTTTCGCCGAGGAGATCCCCACGGGCCGCCGCCCCGAGGCCGTGCTCGCCGGGCCGGTGGACTTCGACAAGGTCGACACCCCCGGCTCCGTGATCCGCAACCCGGCCGTCTCCGTGTACTGCTACCGCCTCAGCGTCGACCGGGAGACGCGGCCCGCGCTCGCGGCGATGGCCGCCCGGGACGGGCTGCCGCGGCTGCCGCTGCGCATGCACCTGATGATCGCCGCCTGGGACCGGTTCGTGGAGGCCGAGCTCGAATGGCTGGGCCTGGTCGCCCGCGTGCTGGAGAGCGAGGCCCTGCTCACCGGGCCGCTGCTGCACCCCAGCGGGGACTGGCTGCCCGGCGATTCGGTGCAGGTCGTCCCCGACGAGCTGGCCATGGACTCCATGAGCGAGGCCTTCCAGGCGATGACCACCGACTACCGGCTCTGCCTGCCGTACGTCGCCCGCGTCGTCCGCATCGACGGCCCGGCCGGGCCGGCCCAGGCCGAGGTCACCACGGTCGCCGCCGGACCTGCGGGGCGGCTGCCGTGAGCGGGGGCGGGGACGGAGATGCGGGCTTGGGCGTGGGCGGGGGCGGGGACGGAAATGCGGGCCTGGGCGTGGGCGGGGACGTGGACGGGGGCCCGGACGTACTGCACCGCCTCGCCCTGGCCGTGCGCCCGCTCGACGCCCGTACCCGGGCCCCGGCCGGGCCGGGGCTGCGCGTCGGCTGGGAGAGCGGCCCCGTACCGGGCCGTCGGCAGCGCACGTCGCCCGACGGCCTCGTCCACCCGTTCGAGGGCCGCGGCGCCGACGGGTTCGTCCTGCGGTACCCGTACACCGGCGGCCCGCCCGCCACCCTCACCCTCCGCATCGACGATCCCGCCCGCCGCTGGCTCCCGCGCCGCTTCCGGGTGCCGTTGTGGACCCGGGCCGAGCTCGCCGGGGCCGATGCCCGGCCGCCCACCGCCACGCACGTCCGCGCCGACGCCCGGCTGCTGCTGCCCTGGCTGCTGCCCGGCCCCGCCTACCCGGTGCCGCAGGGCACGACCGGCCTCCGCTTCCGCGTCGCGTACGCCGCCGGCCCCGCCGACAGCAGCCCCGTGCGGTGGCCGCGCGTGGACGCCTTCGGGCCCGGCGGAGTCCCGCTCGGCTGGGCCCACGGCGACGAGCACGGCCAGGTGCTGCTGCTGATCGACGCGGTCGGCGTGCTGCCCTCGCCGGTGCCCTCCCGCCTCGACATCGCCCTGCGGACGCACGCCCCGGACCCGGATCCGCACCCGACGACCCCGGGTGCGCTGCCGGACCTGCCCACCGAGCCCGTCGACCGCAGCACCTCCCCGCCCCGCCCGCAGGACCTCGACAACGCGGTGCTGCGCGGAACCACCCGGCCCGCCGGATACCGCACCGGCGCCGCCGACACCGTCCGCACCCTCACCGTCGGCCAGGTGGTCCCCGCCCCCGACCTGATCCACACCACCGCCTGACCCGCCCGACCCGTGTGACCGAGGAGACCCGTACATGCCCGAGTACCTGACCCCCGGCGTCTACGTCGAGGAGACCAGCTTCCGCTCCCGGTCCATCGAAGGCGTGCCGACCAGCACGTTCGGCATGGCGGGGCGCACCGAGTACGGACCCGTGCCGTACACCCTGCCGAACGGCGGCCCCTCCGTCCTGCCCGGCCCCACCCTGGTGACCGGCTTCACCGAGTACGAGCGGGCCTTCGGCGGGCTCAGGATCGGTGGCGAGGACTGCCAACTCGCCCTCGCCGCCCGCGCCTTCTTCGCCAACGGCGGGCGCCGGCTCTACGTCTCCCGGGTCTTCCCCTTCACCCGTACCGGCACCGGCGCCGACGACCCCATCGACGTCCCCCGCAACTTCGCCTCCGTCTCCCTGCCCGCCGGGCCCCGCCCGCTGCTGCGTTGGTGGGCCCGCTGGCCCGGCTCCGCCGGGGCCCGGATCAGCGTCGCGGTGACCTTCCGGCGCGGCAAGAACATCGTCGTCACGGGCGCCGACAACCAGCCGCGCCTCACCGGGGTCCAGGAGGGCGCCGCCGTGGAGACCGCCGCGATGAACGGCGGGCAGCCGCCCGTCCTCGGCGACGCCACCGCGCCGGTGCCGGGCAGGGTCCGCGTCGTGGTCCGCCGAGCCGACGGCGTCCTCGGCTACCGCACCGAGCAGGGCGGCTTCGCTGCCGTGCCGGCCGGCGAGGCGGCCTTCCACCTCACGCTCGCCGTCACCGTACGCCTCGACGACCGCGTCGACGTCTACAACGAGCTCGAACTCGACGATCTGCACCCGCGCTCCGTCGGCAACGTCCTCCAGGCCGCCGACCCGGCCGACGAGTTCTCCCTCGTCCGGCTGGAGACCGTACCGCCCGCGGCCGGGCCCGCCCCCACCCCGGGCGCGCTTCTGGCCGAGCTGCTCGCGCCCGGGCCGGCCGGCCTCCACCTCGACGGAGGCGGCGACGGACGGGAGTTGGCCCCGC
The DNA here is from genome assembly GCF_040636955.1 of Streptomyces sp. NPDC032472. Classification (NCBI taxonomy): domain Bacteria; kingdom Bacillati; phylum Actinomycetota; class Actinomycetes; order Kitasatosporales; family Streptomycetaceae; genus Streptomyces; species Streptomyces sp. NPDC032472. The sequence continues at coordinate 41,408 of NZ_JBEZVK010000022.1, read as the reverse complement.
AGGACCTGGCCGGCAAGGAGGCCAACCCGGACAGCCTCACCGATCCCGCCCTCGGGCTGGGCGCGCTCGCCGAGATCGACGACATCGCCATCGTCGCAACCCCGGACACCGTCACCCTCCGGACCGAGTACCAGAAGTCGGCCGTGGACCACCTGATCGGCCACTGCGAAAGGCTCCGCTACCGGATCGCGATCGTCGACCCGCCCCGCGACAGCTCCATCTCCGAAGTGCGCCGCTTCCGCGCCCAGTTCGACACCAAGTACGCCGCCCTCTACTACCCCTGGGTCAAGATCACCGACCCCGGCCGGCGCCCCGAACCCGGCGCCCCGCCACCCGTCCTGGAGGTGCCGCCGTCGGGCTACGTCGCCGGCATCTACGCCCGCAGCGACACCGAGCGCGGCGTGCACAAGGCCCCCGCCAACGAAGTCCTCCTAGGAGTCAGTGACTTCACCGCCAACGTCACCTACGACCGGCAGTCCGTCCTCAACCCTGAGGGCATCAACGCCCTGCGCTTCTTCGAGGGCCGCGCCCGGCGCGTGTGGGGCGCCCGCACGATGAGCTCCGACCCGGAGTGGAAGTACGTCAACGTCCGCAGGCTCTTCATCTACCTGGAGCACTCCATCGAGAAGTCCACCCAGTGGGCGGTCTTCGAACCGAACAACGAGCGGCTGTGGGCCTCGATCCGGCAGACCGTCGAGGACTTCCTCTTCGCCACCTGGCGCACCGGCGCCCTGCTCGGCACCAAGCCGGAGGAGGCCTTCTTCGTGCGCTGCGACCGCACCACCATGACCCAGAACGACCTGGACAACGGGCGGCTGATCTGCCTGATCGGCGTCGCGCCCACCTATCCCGCCGAGTTCGTCGTGTTCCGCATCGGCCAGTTCACGGCCGACGCGCAGCGCAGCTGACCCGCGCCCCAGAACGGGAGACACCGCCCCATGGCCACGCGCAACAACCCCTACGGCGCCTTCAACTTCCTGGTCAAGCTCGGCGACACCGGCGGCGAGGACCAGATCGCGGGCGGCTTCTCCGACTTCACCGGAGCCGCCAACGAGGTGAGGTTCTCCGAGTACCGCAACGGCAACGACCGCGAGAACCACGTCCGCAAGATCGCCAACACCAACACCACCAACGACGTCACGCTGAAACGCGGCATCATCGGCGACCTGCGCCTGTTCAACTGGATCAAGGCCGTCCGGGAAGGCGCCCAGGACGCCCGCACCGTCACCGTCACCTTGCACGACGAGGGGCGCACCGCCGTCTGCGCCTGGGTCCTGCACGCCGCCCAGCCCAAGAAGTGGGTCGGCCCCACCCTCAGCGGCAAGGGCGGCGGCGAGGTCGCCATGGAGGAACTCCACCTCGTCGCCGAACGCATCGACTTCCGAACCCTGTGAGCGGGCCCGGACTGCGGCTCGGGGCGCCCGGGGTGTATCGCGATGCCCGGCGGCCTGCGCCCGGCTTCGCACCGGTGCGGCTGGACGTTGCCGGGTTCGTCGGTGTGGCGCCGCGCGGGCCGGTCGACGCGCCGGTGCCCGTCGACCGGTGGTCGGACTACGTGCGGTACTTCGGCGGGTTCGAGGGGCCTGGGCTGCTGCCGTATGCGGTACGGGCCTTCTTCGCCCAGGGCGGGGTACGGGCCCACGTCCTGCGGGTGGCGCCGCTGCCCCGCGCCCCGCACCCCGACGCCGAGCAGGCCTGCGCCCTGCACCGGGTCGCGCTGGCCCGCGCCGGGGCCGGGGGCGCGGTGCCGTACGAGGTCGGGCTGCGCGCCCGGGACGAGGGCAGTTGGGGCGGCCGGCTCGCCGTGCGGTGGGACTTCGCCGCCGCCGGGCGGTTCGAGGGCGCGGTGCGCGGGCGGGAGCTGGTCCTGCCGGAGGGGCGGATCCCGCCGGCCGGCTCGGTGCTGCGGATCCGGGGCGCGGGGCTGCCGCCCGCCGGGGGCTTCTTCCGGATCGCCGCACTCGTGGAGCGGGCGGAGGGTGAGCCTGCCGGGTTCGGGGCGCGTGTTCGGATCGCGGTGCTGGATCGGCCGCCGTACGCCGGCGCGGGGCCTGCCGCCCCGGGCGGGCCGGCGCCGGTCGTGGAGGCCGAGGTGGTCACCGCCGCGGTCACCGTCTCCGACGCCGATACCGCGAGCCCCCGAGGCGAGCGGTTCGCCGGGCTCGGTCTGTGTCGCGGCCACCCCCGGGCGGCCGACGTCGTTCTGGCCGCCGAGTCGCTCCTCGTCGCCCCCGACGGGGTCTGGCCCGAGGTCCTCCTGCCGCCCGACCTCTTCCTCACCTCCGCCCTCTCCCGTCCCGTCCGCCCCGGCACCGACCGCTACGCCGGCATCGGCGCCGACAGCTTCCTCGGCCCCCTCCCGGTCGAGCTGCTGCCCGCCGGCGGCTGCGACGACACCGGCGACGCCGGTGACGCCGGTGCGGACGTTGCCAACGGCGTCGTCGGCGTGGACCGGATGGCGCTCGTCCCCGAGGTCGCGCTGCTGTCCGTACCCGACCTGCTGTGGCAGTACGGGGACAGCACGCCCACCACCGAGACGCCGCCGCGGCCCCTCACCGGCCGTTTCGCGCCCTGCCCGCCGCCCGCCGCCCCCACCGTCCTGCACCCGGCCCGGCCGCGCGCCCTGCTCCTCGACTCCACCGCCCAACTGCCCGAGATCCTGCGCCGCCAGCAGCGGCTCGTCGCCCTGGCCGAGCACCGGCGCCGGTTCGTCGCCCTCCTCGACGTACCGCCCGGGCTGCCCGTGCGCGCCGTCGCCCGCTGGCGCGCCGCCCTCGACAGCAGCCACGCCGCCGCCTACCACCCGTGGCTCGGCGTGGTCGACCCTGCGGATCCCGACCCGGCCCGGCGCGCCGTCCTCGTGCCGCCGTCCGGCTTCGCGGCCGGCATCACCGCCGAACGCGAACGGCGCCTCGGCCTGCCCTGGGGCCCCGCCAACGCCCTCGCAGCCGACGCCGTGACCGCCGCGCAGCGGCTCGGCGACGCCGACTGCGACGAGCTGCACCTGCTCGGCGTCAACGTCTTCCGCGCCGAGCGCGACGGCTACCGCCTCGCCTCCGCCCGCACCCTCTCCCACGAACCCGACCTGCGCCAGCTCAGCGTGCGGCGGCTGATGACGATGCTCCGGCTCACCCTCCACCGGCAGGCGCAGCCGCTGGTCTTCGAACCCCACACGCCGCAGCTGCGCGACGAACTGCGCAGCGCCCTCGTGCAGTTGCTGCGTGCCCTGTACCGGGCGGGGGCCTTCGCCGGGGACACCGAGGACGAGGCCTTCTTCGTACGCTGCGACGAGCACCTCAACCCGGTCCGCTCGCAGGGGCTGGGGCGGCTGGTCGCCGAGGTCGGGGTGGCGCCCGCACAGCCGCTGGAGTACCTCGTGCTGCGGATCGCGCAGTACGGCGACGGAACCGACGGCGGCATCACCGCCGTTGAGCTGAGGTGAGGTGAGCCGTGCCCGGCCGCAGCCCCGAACTCGTCCAGACCTTCCGGTTCCGGATCCGGCTCACCCGCAGCGCCGCCCCGGGCCGCACCGCCCTCCCACCGCCCGCCCTGCCCCGCCCGCTGTCCGAGGCCGCCGCGGCTCCCGGCCCGGCCGCCGCGCGCGGGCCCGCGCCCGCCACGGCCGCGGCCGGCGGCGGCCCCGACCGGCTGGGCGACGGCGGGTTCCAGGAGTGCTCCGGGCTCGGCCTGGAGGCCGACCTGCGCGAGTACGCCGAGGGCGGCGCCAACGACGCCGTCGTACGCCGGGTCGGGCGGGTCAAGCTCCAGCCGATCGTCCTCAAGCGCGGCATGTTCGTCGCCGCCGGCGGCGGGAGCGCCGACACCGCCCTGTGGGACTGGCTGCACGGCATGGTCGCCGACGGGGGGCCCGTGCCCCGCTACGACGGCGACGTGGAGGTGCTCGACGCCGCCGGCGCCCGGGTGGTGGCCCGCTGGACCTTCACCCGCGGACTGCCCTTGAAGATCACCGGGCCGACGCTCAACGGCAGGACGGGGGAGATCGCCGTGGAGGAACTGCACATCGCCCACGAGGGCCTGCGCCTGGAGCGCACCCCGTGACGGCCACCGCCCACGCCACCCTGACCCGGCTGGAGGTCTTCGGCGAGCAGGGCAAGGACAGCACGCCGCTCGTCCGGGAGGCCGGACCGTCCCTCGCCGTGCAGTTCAATCCGACGAGCCTGCGCATCTCCCGTGCCAACAACGTCGACCGGGGCGGGGCGACCACGAAGTCCCAGAAGGTCCAGCACCCCGCGCAGGAGGGCTCGACCCTCACCTTCGACCTGGAATTCGACACCGCCGAACAGCGCGGCAGCAGTGGCCACGTCGACGTCCGCCGCTGGACCGCCCTCGTACGGCAGTTCGTCGAGCCGCCCCCGCAGAAGGCCTCCGACCCGCCGCCGCCCGTCCGCTTCGTGTGGGGGACGCTGCGCTACAACGGCATCGTCACCCAGGTCACCGAGGAGCTCGACCACTTCGCGCCCGACGGCACCCCGCTGCGGGCCAAGGTCTCCGTGGTGATCGTCGAGCAGAACTTCGCCTACCAGGCGCACGCCGAGGGTCCCGGTGCCCGGGACAGCCGGGCCGCCGCCGAGGCCGGCGACCAGGGCGCCGGAGCCGCGCCCGGCACGGCCGGGACGAACCGGCCCCGGCAGGTGGTCCAGGCCCGGGACGGGGAGTCCGCCCAGCAGCTGCTGGCCCGGCTCGGGCGCGACCCGGCCGCCTGGCGCGGCGCGATGACCGGGCTCGACAGCCCGCTGACCCTGGCGGCCGGGGCCTCCGTCCGGCTGGGCGCGGAGGTCGAGGCGGGCTTCTCCGGAGCGGCCGCGGCTGCGGCCGGCCCGGCGGCGGGCTTCGCGGCGGGCGCGGCGGTGACCTCCGCCGCCGCACTGGCCGCCGCCCTGGGCACGTCGGCCCCGGGGGCCACGGGAGTTGCGCGAGCTGCGGGCGGCACCGGCCCGGGCGGCACCGGCCGAGGCGGCCCCAGCGTCTCCGGCGCGGGCGCCCCGGGTACGTCCGGCCCGGCCGGTACGGGACCCCGGGCCGAACCGGATCCGGCCCGGGCGGGGTTCGTGCTCAGCGCCGGCGGCGGCATCGGCGCCGCGGCCGACGCGGTGGCCGCGGCCGCGGTGGACCTCGCCACCGCCCGCGCGCGCCAGGCCTTCGAGGTCCCCCCGGCGCCGCCCGCCCCACCCATACCTGGGCCTGCCGCACCCGGATACGCCCCGCCCACCGCCCCCGACCCCCGCGCCACCACGTACGGCAGCGGCATCCCGCTGCGCTCGCGCGCCGACCCCGCCACCCTCGCCGAGGTCCGGGCCGGCGGCGCCCGCAGCCTCGCCGACCGGGCCCGCCGCGAGGAGGTCCCCGCCCCCGACCCGCTCGCCCCGCCGTGGGAGCGGCTGCCGCCCGACCCGCCCGGCGGGGCCGCCGCCGACTGCGGGCAACGCGGCCGTGACGCAGGCCCCACCACCCTGGGGTGGACACCGCGAGGAGGCCCGCCGTGAGCGTGTACATCGGAGAGCTGCACACCGAAGTGGTCCCCGCGGGCAGCGGCGGCCCGCCCGCCCCCGCACCCGCCCTCGGCAGCGGGGCCGCAGGCAGGTGGGCGGCGGCCGAGCAGCACCGGGAGGCCTGCGAGCGGGCCGCCTGGCTCGCCGCGCGCACCGCCGCGGAGGGCTTCGATGACTGATGCCGCGGTCGCGGCCGTCTCGCCCGTCTTCGAGGTCGGCGGGGCCCTCGTGAAGGACCTCGCCCGTGACTGCGTACGCCTGGAGGTGGCCGAGGGCGTCGAGGGACTGCGCACCCTGCGCGCGCACTTCCTCGCCGTCGGCCCCGGCGCCAAGGGCCCGCAGGACCGGCTGCTGCACCTCGACGGGTCCACGGTCGGCCTGGGCAGCGCCCTCAAGGCGGCCCTCGGTCCGCCCACGGGCCAGCGCTACGTCTTCGAAGGCGTGGTCTCCGGCATCGAGCTCGTCCTCGGCGACGGCGAACCGCCGCTGGTCCTCGTCCACGCCGAGGACGCGCTGATGCGGTTGCGGATGACCCGCCGCATGCGCACCTACCACGACGTCACGGACGCGGACGTGGCCCGCGAGATCGCCCGCGAGCACGGCCTCGACGCCGACGCGGACGTCCCCGGCCCGCGCTACGACGTCGTCCAGCAGCTCAACCAGAGCGACCTCGCCTTCCTGCGCGAACGGGCCCGCCTCGTCCAGGCCGAGCTGTGGGCCGGCGGCCGGACCCTGCACTTCCGGCCCCGCGGCAGCCGCACCGCCGCCGTACAGACCCTGGTCTTCGGCAACCAGCTGATGTCGGTGCGGCTCGCCGCCGACCTCGCGCACCAGCGCAGCGAGGTCGTGGTCACCGGGTACGACGCCGAGCGGCGCGAGCCCATAGACGAGCGGGCCGGCCCCGAGGTCGTCGAGGCCGAGACGGCCGGCGGCCGCACCGGCGCCCGGCTGCTGGCCCGCGCCCTCGGCCCCGCGACCAGCCTGCGCGTACGCGAGGCCGCCCTGACCACCGAGGAGGCCGGCAGCTGGGCCCGCGCGGAAATGCTGCGCCGCGGACGCCGGTTCGTCACCGTCGCCGGCACCACCAACGGCAGCCCCGACCTGGTCGTCGGGGGCCGGCTCACCCTCCGCTCGGTCGGCGCCCCCTTCGAGGGCGAGGGCTACCACGTCACCCGGATCCGGCACACCTTCGACCCCGACCACGGCTTCCGCACCCGCTTCGACGCCGAACGCCCCGGCCTCAACGAGGGGGTGTGATGTCCCTGCCCGCCCCCGCGGACGGCTCCGCACCCGGATACTTCGGTGTCTACCCGGCGTTCGTCACCGACATCGTCGACACCAAGCGGCTCGGCCGGATCGAGGTCCGCTTCCCCTGGCTCGGCCGCGACGGCGACCGCGACGTGCGCGCCTGGGCCACGCTCTGCTCCCCGTACGCCGACGACCGGCAGGGCCTGCTGGCGCTGCCCGAGGTCGGCAGTCAGGTCGTCGTTGCCTTCGAGGCGGGCAACCCGCGCCGCCCGTACGTCATCGGCGCCGCCTGGAACGGGCGTACGGAGCTGCCGCACGAGCCGGAGGCGGCCAACGACATCCGCCAGCTGCGGTCCCGGGCCGGCAGCCGGCTGGAGTTCGACGACACGGCCGGCGCGGCCAGGGTGCGGATCACCATGGCCTCCGGGCACGAGGTCGTCCTCGACGACGCCGCCCGGCAGGTGACGATCCGGCACAGCGGCGGCTGCGTCGTCCGGCTGACCCCCACCGCCGTACAGGTCGAGGCGAACGCCGCCGTCGAGGTCAAGGCGCCCACGGTGACCGTGAACTCCCCGCTGTCCACCTTCACCGGCCTGGTGAAGTGCGCGACGCTCGTCGCCGACCAGACGGTGATCTCCCCGGCCTACACCCCCGGCGCCGGGAACCTCTGGTGAACGCCGGTACGGGGCGGGGTACGGGCGCCGGTACGGGTGCCGCCGACCACGGGTTCCGGATCCTCGCCCCCTGGTACGTGTGCGAGCGCGGGAGGTTCGACCGCTTCGCGCCCGCGGCGCTGACCCCGGCGCTGCAGAAGTACGCCTCGGCCGAGTTCGTCCACGCCCTGGTCGCCGACCCCCGCGCCTCGCTGGCCTTCGACCCGGTCGAGGACGTGTGGTCCTGCCCGCTGCCCGTACCGCCGGAGCAGCGCGGGCCCGGCCGGGCCCGCTTCGCCACCCACCGGCTCTACCGCACCAAGCTGCGCAAGCTCTACCAGCCCAGCCACGAACGCTTCTACGCCGTCGTGGTCGAGCTCTTCTGCGACCGGCCCGGATGGCCGCGGCCGCAGTCCGCCGAGGGGCTGGAGGTCGGGTTCGTGATGCGCCGGCGCCGGGTGGACATCGACTGCCCGCCCAAGGTGCTGCGCCGGCTCGCCCTGCGGCTGACGACCGGCCTGCTCGCCGGCGTTGACGCCGGGCCGTCCCTGTCGGAGGCCCGGGACCTGCTCTGGGCCGACCTCGCCCACCGCAGGGCCTTCGAGGCCGAGAACCGCGACCTCCTCGACCAGGTCGCCGTGGCCACCGAGACCCAGGCCTGGATGGTCGGGCCGGCCGGCGGCCAGTGGCGCAAGGTCGGCGACCCGCCGCCCGCGGGCCGCCCCGCGGACCGGGAGCAGGAACTGCCGATGTGGCGGCTGCCGGCCCGCTCAGGGGACTGCACCCAGGGGCCGCCGCCACCGGAGCGCTCCCTGTGGTTCGGGGTGGTGCCGACCTCCTCCGGCGACCACGACGACCGGGGCGCCCCCAAGCTCGACGACCAGTCCGTCTACGAACTGCACTGCTTCGTGCGCCGCGCCCCGGCCCCCGGCCACGAGCACTGCCCGCCGCAGGTCTCCTGGAGCGAGTCCGGCGAGCCCTTCCGGCTCGCCCCGTTCTACGACCCCGAGGGCACCAGGAACCGCAGGACCTCCATCACCCTGCCCGACCTGCGGGCCCTCGCCGCCCGGGCCGGAGAACCGCCCGGCCCCGGCGGGGTCGCGATCACCAGCCCGCCCGGCTCGCAGCTGTCCTTCGACCCGGGCGGCGGCACGCCCAGCGGCGGCTCGGTGACCGGCAGGACGCCCCGGATCTGCACCTTCGCCCTCGAGATCTTCATGATCGTGGCGTTCTTCCTGTTCTCCATGTTCCTGCCGATCGTGGTGTTCCTGTTCCAGCTGTGGTGGCTGCTCGCCCTGCGCTTCTGCCTGCCGCCGTCCGCCACCGCGATGGCCACGCTGAAGGCCCACTTCGACGCCGGACTCACGCTCGCCGACATGGGCGCCGCCGAACGGGAGGCCTTCGACGGGCTGCTCGGCGCCCAGGGGGCCACCGCCCGGCTCCAGGCCGGCGAGGGCGGCTTCCGCGACGAGGACGGCAAGGACCTCTTCGAGGCCGTGACCCCGCCCGACCCCGCGCCCGTACCGGTGCCGCCGCAGCCGCTGCCGCCGGTGGACGACCCGCTGTGCGGGAGCGGGGGGTGAACGGGCGGGCCGTCCCCGTCCCGGCGCCCGCACCCGCGCCCCGGGCGGCGGCGAAGGCACCTGCCCCCGCGCCCGCCGCCGTTCCGCGGGCGGCCTCCACGCGGCTGGCGGACGAACTGGCCCGCGTCCTCATGGCCCCCGCCGCCGCCGAGGTGCGGTCCGCGCGCGAGGCCGCCGCACCGCCGGGGGTACGGACGCACCACCGCGGGAGGCCCGGCGGCGAGGCCGCCGCACACCGCGGCGACGGCCGGCAACCGGGCCCGCAGGGCGGCGGCGTACGGGCCGAGGAGGCGCCCGCGGAGAAGGCGGGGGCGGAGTCCGCCGGGCCGGGGTCCGCCGAGCACTCCGGTCCCGGCGAGCACCCCGACGACCTCGTCACCCTGGAGCTCGCCGAACACGAGCGGTGGGCCGCCTCCTTCGGAGGCCTCGGAACGGCCGGGACGGACGCCAGGGCGCAGTACCTGCTCGACATGGCCGGCCAGGGCGCCGCGGCCGGCGCGGCCGGCGGCGCCGTGACGGGCTTCGCGATGAGCGCGATCGGTGCGGCCGTGGGGCAGATCGCCGCCCGGCGGCTCGCCACGCTGGCCGTGTCCCGGGGGCTGTCGGCGACGCCCGTCCCGGGGCTGGGACCGGCGATCGGCGGCCTCATGGCCATCGGGGGACTCCTCGCGCGCGACTGGAGCGAGACCGGGCGCACCGTCGGCCGGATCGGCACCGGGACCGGCTACGAGCGGCTCGCCAACGACCTCGAAGGCCTGGCCGAACTGCTGGACGTGGCCACGGCGCTGATGGACGTCGTGGGCGGCGTCCTCGGCGGCATCGCGGTGGGCATGTGGGTCGGGGCGGTGGTGTCCGGCGGAACCCTGGCCCCGCTCGCCCTGACCCTCTCGGCGGTGGCGACGGCCATGGGCCTCGCCACGACGGCCGTCGGCCTGATCACCAACGCGACCGTCCGGCCGGTCGTGACCGCGCTGCGCGCCCTGCACGCCTTCGAGTCCCGGGCCGACCCCGCGGGGATCGAGGAGCAGGGCCGCGAACTGTCCGCGGCGGCGAGCCAGGTCACCGGAGCGGTGGCGGGCGCCCTGGCCACGAAGGCGGGTGCGCGGCTCGGCACGGCGGGCGGCGACCGCCTGGACCGCGGCATCACCCGGCTCCAACAGCGCGCCACGGGCGGTGACCCCGCCCCTTCCGTCACCTCCTCCGGCGGCCCCCGCCTCCACGCGGAAATGCCGGAGGCCCCCCTACCGGCCCCGGCACCCCACACGGACCCGGCTCCCACCCCGGCCACGACGCCCCACGCCGACCCGGCCACGACCTCGGGCACGTCGAGCCACGCCGACCCGGGCACGGGCACGACGGTCCACGCCGACCCGGCCGCGGACACGGGCACGGCGGTCCACGTCGACCCGGCCGCCGGTGCGGCGGACACCGGCTCGGGGGCCCCTGCCGGGTCCGGTGCGGCGGGACAGGCGGGCCCCGGCGCCGCGGCGCGGCCCGCCGCGTACGGGCCGGCGCCCGTGCACGATCCCGCCGACTTCGGTGACCTCGGCCCGCTGCTGCGGAGCCTGGAAGAGGATCCCGTCGTACGGGCGCGGCTCACCGACGAGCGGCCCGAGCCGGCCCGGCGGGCCGACCCCTGGGGGCCCGACGGGGCCCGCGCGTATGCCGACCGGCAGGCCGCGGCCCATCGGGAGGTCACCGGGATGACCGGTGATGCCGTGCAGGCCGGGCACACCGCGGCCGCACGCCACGCGGCCGAGTCGGGGATCCGGGAGGCGGACTGGGACACGCAGCGGATGCAGCCCCTGCACAGCCGCCGCGACCCCGACCTGGCCGTCACCGTCACGCACCAGGACGGCCGCCAGAGCACCAACACCCGCCACCGCGCGCAGGAGCGGCTGATCGACGCGGCCGTCGGCCATTCCCGGGCCGCCGCCGAGGACGGCAGGCTCAGCCCCCGAAGCCAGCTCGACGCCGCCGACCTGGTGGCCTGGCAGGCGGAGAACGTGCCGCTCGCCCAGGACAACGTCGAGCTGCTGCGCTCCGGCGGCCACGCCCCGCCGGAGCGCGGGGCCCCGGTCGACCCCGCCACCGGCCGCGTCATCCCCCACAAGGCTCCGGCTCCCGCGTCCCCCGCAGGGGCCGGGCCCACGTCCACCGCGCCCGCGCCCCCGGCGTCCGGGTACCCCGACCACACCGCCACCCTCCCGCCCACCCAGGACCGCGCCGCGGCGATGGCTCAGTACCGGGCGCAGGTACAGGCGGACCCGGCCCGCGAGTCGGGGGTCTGGCTGGACTCCACCGGCCACTACCACGTCATGCAGGGCGGCCCGGGCTCCGTCAACCCGCCCACCGGGGTGTCCGGTCCGCTGCAGCTCGTCTACCACAGCCACCCCACCACCCCCGATCCGGCGATGCGGCTCCTCAACAGCCGCCCCTCGCAGGCCGGCGGGGACTTCGCCGTCCTCCAGTACCAGCACGGCGAGGGGCCGAAGGGCGCCCGGACGGTCTCGGAGCTGCACTTCCCGGTCCACGCGCAGGACGGCAGCCACAGCGGCTACGGGGCCACGCAGTTCGCGTACGACCCCACCCACCCGCTGCCGCTCCACGTCCGCACCACCACCCCGGGCGGCCGCACCTCCTCAGTCCGCTACCGGGACTTCGCCGACTACCAGCGCCGCGCCCGCGTTGGGGCCGGCGGTGCCACACCGGCGGAGCGGGCGGCGGCCTTCGCGCACAGCGAGGAACGGCTGCGCACCGACCGGGCCGAGGCGGCCGCGGCCGTCGAGGGGACCGTACGCGGGCTGCGCCCGGCGCCCGGGCTGCTCGGCGTACGCGAGGGCCGCGAGCAGGGGCGGCAGCAGGGCGACCGCGCAGCGGCCGGCAGCGCCGAGCCGACCCGCACCGGGCCCGCGTACACGGCCCGTGCGGCCGGCCTGCGGCCCGGCGAGTCCGTGGAGGTCCCGGTCAACCCGGCCTACGCGGCCCCGCCCGGCACCCGGGCCGAACTGGCGGCCCTGCGCGAACGGATCGCCCTCACCCGGCAGGCCCAGGCCGAACTCGCCCGGACCGAGGGCCGGATGGCGGGCCAGGCGGCCGTCCAGCGGGGCCAGGACGACCGACTCGACCGGGCGGGCGGGATGTCGCAGCACCTCGTCGAGGGCGGCCGGGCGCAGGCGGCCGCCACGGGGACGACCCGGTCGGCGAACCGGGAGCAGCAGTCGACGGCCGAGGGCGCCGTCGACCGGTTGGGCCGCTCGGCGCAGCAGGCCGGCGCGGTCGCCGCCCTCGTGGGCAGCCTGCGGGCCTTCCAGGGGCTGGCGCACCTGTTCGGCCATCTGCCGGGCAGTCTCGGCGACAGCGCCCGCGGGGCGCGCGCCGACTCGGCGCGCCTGATCGCCGCGCTGGGGCGGGTCACCGAAACGGACGCCGCCCGGCACTCGATGGAGGCCGGCCGGTCGGACCTCCGGGCGGACGAGACCCGCATCGGCACCGTCGAACAGTCCAACCGGCAGACCGCCGGCGAGCTCGACCGGGGCCGCCGCCAGGTCGACGAGCTGCGGGCGCGCAACCAGGAACGCCTCGGCGAGACGGAAGCGACCGGCCTGCAGGCCCGCCAGGAGCGGCGCGCGGCCGCCGGCGACGAGGTGCGGACCCGGGCCGCGCACGACGACCTGCTCGTCCGGATGCAGGCCTGGGCGGCGGAGCACCGGGCCGCCCGCGAACGGGCCGTCGCGTCGGCCCGCGCCCGGCTCACGGCGCAGGGCTACCGGGTGCGGGACACCCGGGACGCGCGGGAGACACGGTAGATGCGAGAACCCGGAAAGACACGGGAGAGCCGATGACGACGATGCCCGAGCCGCCCTCGGCAACCGCCGCCGCCCGGCAGCAGGTTGCGGACCTGCGCGGCGGCGACCCGGCCGGACTTGCCGAGGCCCTGGAGCAGTTGGCCACGGCAGCCATGGACGAAGGGGACCTGGGCGCGGCGGCGGCCGCCCTGGAGGAGGCCGCCGGGCTGTGGGAGCGGACGCGGGAGGCCGAGCGCCAGGGGTTCTGCCTGCTGCTGGCCGCGACCGCCCAGCGGCTGCGCGGCGACCTCGGGGCGGCCCGGCACAACCTGGAGCGGGCGGCGGCCGCGGACCTGCCGGAGGCCGTCCGCCGCGCCTTCGGCATGGAACGGGCCGAACAGGCCCTGGCGGCCGGCGATGCGCAGGCCGCGTACGAGGGCTTCGGCGCGGCCCTCGAAGCCCTCGACGCCGCCGCCCCGGAAGCCCCGGGCGCCGCTGCCCCGGACGCCCTGGTCCGGGCCCGGATCCTGCAGCGCCGGGCCGCCGCCGCGCTCGCCGCGCAGCGGTGGTACGACGCGGCAGGCGACCTGATGGACGCCGAGGAGCTGCTCTTCGCGCACGGCGCCCACGACGAGGCGGAGGCGGCCGCGCTGGGCGCCGCGCTGGCCGTCGCCCACGTCGCACCGGACACCGCGGAGCGCGTATGGGAGGCGGCCACGGCCCCGGCCCCGCGCGACGGTGCGGCCGCAGCCCGGCGGGCCGTCGCAGGCGGCCGGATCGCCCTGCACGCCGACGATCCGGCCCGGGCGCTGCGGCGGTTCGACGAGGGCCGCCGGGCCGCCCTGGACGCGGCCGACCCGATCGCCTACCTGGCCGCCGTCCAGGAGGCCGTGGGCGCGGCCGAACTGCTCGGCGACGACGCCACCGCGTACGCCCGCCTCGCGACGGCCTGGGCCACCCTCGGCGACCTCCTCGGCCGGGAGCTCGGCCGCCACCTGGTGCGGCCGCTGCTGGACGGGCTGCGCGAACGCCTCGGCCCCCGGCGCTTCGCGGCCGCCCGGACGGCGTACGAGGCACGGGCCGACGGCGCGTGAACCGGCGCGACGCCACGGTGACGGCCGACCCGGAGGATCGGAGCCATGAGCGTGAGCACAGGGACGAACGGGGCCGGCGGCCGGGCGGCCCTGTCCGAGGCCGACGCCTGGTCCGGGACCGGGATCCGCTTCCCGCTGCGCCCGCAGGGCGACCCCGGCGGCGCAGGCGCCCCGTACGACCCCGGCGCCGCAGGCGGGCCCCCGGGCGAACCCCGCCCCGGCGCCCGCCTCGGCTGGGTGTCGGGCGCGGAGGCCATCCGCCAGTCCGTCGAGACCCTCCTCGACACCGAGCCCGGCGAGCGCGTCATGCGCCCCACCTTCGGCTGCGGCCTGCGCCGCCACCTCATGGCCCCCAACACCGCCGCCACCCGGGCCGCGATCGCCGCCGAGATCGGCGAGGCGCTCACCGCCTGGGAGCCCCGGATCCGGGTCACCGAGGTCTCCGTGACCGCGGGGGAGGAGCCGGCCCTGGTGTGGATCGACATCGCCTACGTACGGCTGCTGGACCTGCGGGCCGACAACCTCGTCTACCCCTTCTACCTGCGATAGGGGCCGGGTGACGACCGCATGCCGCTGATCGGGCCCATCCTCGACGACCGCACCTTCGCCCAGCTCCGCGACGAACTCGTCAAACGGATCCCGGTCTACGCCCCCGAATGGACCGACCACAACGCCGGCGATCCCGGCATCGCCCTGCTCGAACTCTTCGCCCACCTCGGCGAGTCGCTGCTCTTCCGCTTCAACCAGATCCCCGACGCCACCAAGGCCGCCTTCCTCCGGCTGCTCGGCGTACGCCCCCGCCCCGCCCTCACCGCCCGCACCCTCCTCGTCCTGGACACCGACCGCCCCGAGGGCGTACAGGTGCTGCCCGGCACCGAGGCCCGTGCCGGCGCCGTCTTCTTCGAAACCGGCCACGAGACCGTCGCCTGGCCGCTGGAGACCCTCGCCGCCGGCAAGACCCCCGTCGCCCCCGCCCCGCCCGGGAGCACCGAGGCCCGCCGCCGCGAGAACATCGTCCAGGCCCTCCCCAAGGCCGACCGCGACCGCATCGCCGCCGGCGCCCCGCTCTCCTTCCACGTCACCACCCGGGTCCCCGCCGACCCGCTCGACCCCGAGCAGCCGCCCCTCGACGTCAGCACCACCCTCGACCAGAGCCTGTGGATCGCCCTGCTCGCCAAGAAGACCACCGACCCCCGCCGACTGCCCGGCCAGACCCTCTTCCTCGGGATCGTCCCGGACGAGGAACTGCCCCGCCCCTACGACCTGCGCGCCCGCGACCCCCACGACCCGACCCGGGTGCGCGCCGGCGAACTCCTCACCGCACCGCCCGGCTTCCTGTGGGAGCTGTGGAACGGCCCCGCCGCCCGTACCCCGTTCACCCCGCTCGCCGTGCTCGGCGACACCACCCGCGGGCTCACCACCGCCGGCGTGGTCAGCGTCGCCCTGCCCGCCGCCCTGCCCGACCCGCCCCCCGCCCGGCCGCCCGTCGGCGGCGGCCTCGACCGGCCGCCGCCGCTCGACGACGACGCGACCGCCGCCCGCGTCCTGGCCTGGCTGCGCGTACGCCGCCCCGCCGGCGAGAACGACGCCATCCACCGCATCCGCTGGGTCGGCGTCAATGCGGTCGGCGCCGTCCAGGCCCGCACCGCGGCCCCCGAACTCCTCGGCACCGGCACCGGCGACGCCGGACAGGCCTACCGCCTCACCCAACGCCCCGTCCTCGCCGGCAGCGTCCGCCTCGAAGTGGAGGAGGCCGACGGCTGGCGGCCCTGGACCGAGGCCGAGGACTTCGCCGCCGACGGCCCCTTCGACCGGCACTACACCCTCGACGCCGACGCCGGAATCGTCCGCTTCGCCGGCCGCGGCCGCCTCCCGCAGATCGGCGAGCGCATCCGCGTCCTGTCCTACCGCCACGGCGGCGGCTCCGCCGGCAACGTCCCGGCGGGCGCCGTCACCGCCCTGACCGGGGTCTCCGGCGTCAAGGCCGCGAACCCGCTCCCCGCGGCCGGCGGCGCCGACCCGGCCTCCCTCGCCGACGCCCTCGACGCCCTGCCCGCCGAGGTGCACCGCCGCGACCGGGCCGTCACCGCCGACGACTACCGCGCCCTGGCCCTCGAAGTCCCCGGCGTACGGCGCGCCGAGGCCCTGCCGCTGCTCCACCCCGACACCCCGGCCGTGCCCGCCGCCGGCGTCGTCAGCGTGCTCGTCTTCCCCGCCGAGGACCTGCGCGACCCGGGCGCCCCGCTGCCCGACCTCGCGCTGCTGCGGCAGGTGGCCGCGTACCTCGTGCCGCGGCGGCCGGTCACCGCCGAGCTGTACGTCATCCCGCCCACCTACGTCGACATCGCCGTCTCCGTCGGGATCCGGACCCGCGAGGGCTACCAGCCCGACGCCGTGCGCCGCTGGACCGAGCTGATCCTGCGCCAGTACCTCGCCCCGCTCCCGCCGTACGGGCCCGAGGGCGCGGGCTGGCCGCTCGGCCGGGCCGTGCGGCGCGCCGAGCTCGAAGCCGTCGCCGTACAGGTCGAGGGGCTGGAGTACCTGGAGGGCGAACTCCTGCTCGCCCGGCGCTCCGGCGAGGGCTGGACCCCGCTGCCGCTCGTCCCGCTCGAAGCGTGGGAAGTGCCCCGCCTGACCGCGATCACCGTCGTCACCGGCAGCCCGCTGCCCGTCGGCTCCGGATACGGCTCCCCGCCACCGCCCCCCGGCGACCCCGTGGTCGTCCCGCTCCCCGCGGAGGTGTGCTGATGCACGGCGACCGCACGACCGCCCTGCTCGCCGACCCCGACCAGTGGCTGCGCTGCCGCCACGAGTCCACCGCCCTGCTCGACGGCGGCGGCGTCCAACTCGCCTGGGAGCCGGAGCCGGAGCCGGAGCCGGAGGCCGACGGCGAGGGCCGGGCCGGCGGCGGAGCCGGAGCCACAGCCGCCGGCCCCGGTCCCGCCGGGCTGGCCTTCGACCGCTGGGGCCGGGCCTACCGCTCCCACCCCCGCGCCGGCCGCGTCGACGTCCTCCCGCCCGGCGGCGCGAGCGCCCCGGCCGCCGGGCCGCCGCGTCCCGGCACCCTGTGTGTTCCGCGCGGCCTCGCCGTCGACGCGGGACAGCGGCTCCACATCGCCGAATCCGGCGCCGCCTGCGTCCACGTCGTCGACCTGTGGGGCGAGCGGCTGCTGCGGCGCGTCCCCGTCCGCACCCCGGCCCGCCCCCACCGCCGGCCCCTCGACGTCACCGCCCACTGCGGCGCGGTCGCCGTCCTCGTCACCCGGCCCGCCGCAATCCTCCTGCTCCAGGGCCGCCGCGGCCCCCTGCGCGGCCCCGCCCTGCACCGTCCGCCCGGCGCCGAGGACCTGCGCCCCACCCGCATCGCCGACCATGCCGGCCTGCTCCACGTGCTGTGGACCGGGCCCGCCGGCGGCCGCGCCGTCGTCGCCCGGGCCGACGGCACCCGTCCGCTCGCCGTCGACGGAGCCACCGACCTCGACCTCACCCCTGACGGCGCCCTCGTGGTCGCCCGCGGCCCCGGCCGCCCCTTCCGCCGCTTCCGCCCCGACGGCACCTCCTGGTCCGAGATCGAACCCCTGCGCGCCCCCGGCTACGACGGCGGCGCCCTCACCGTCGACCCCGACGGCCGCATCGCCTTCACCACCGCAGACGGCACCGGCCGTACCGCCGGCCCCGCCGCCCGCTACACCCCCGCCGGCACCGTCCTGTGCTACCGGCTCGACGCCGGCGAGTACCGCACCCGCTGGGGCCGGCTCTTCCTCGACGCCTGCATCCCGCCCGGCACCGAGGTCAACGCCGCCTTCCTGACCGACGACGAGGACACCGTCCCCGACCCGCTGCCCTGGCAGCCGCCCGTCCGCGGCCCGCGCACCGTACGCCGCCCCGACCTCACCCCGCCCCTGCCCTCCGCCGCCGCCCGGGCCGCCCGCCTCCCCGCCCCCGCCCCGCTGTTCCGCCGGCCCACCGGACGCGAACTGCCCTGGACGCAGATCGATCCCGACGACGGCTTCGCGACGTACGAGGTCCCCGTCCAGGCCCCGCCCGGCCGCTACCTGTGGATCGTGCTCCGCCTCACCGGCACCCTCCGCCTCACCCCGCGCATACGGGCCCTGCGCGTGGAACGGCCCGGGCACCGGCTGTCCGCCGCCCTGCCCCGCGCCTGGAGCCGGGACGAGGCCGACGCCGCCTTCCTGCAGCGCTTCCTCGCCCCCGCCGAAGGCCTCCTGCACGAACTGGACTCCCGCGCCGCCCTGCGCACCCTGCTCCTCGACCCCCGGACCACGCCGCAGGAGGCCCTCGGCTGGCTCGCCGGGCTCCTCGGCCTGGCCCTGGACCGACGCTGGCCCGTGCCCGCCCGCCGCGCCCTGGTCGCCCAGGCGTACGACCTCTTCCGCATCCGCGGCACCGCGGCCTGCCTCGAACGCATCCTGCGGCTCTACCTGCCCGTGCCCGTGGCCGTGGTCGAGCACTGGCGGCTGCGCGGACTCGGCGGAGCCGTCCTCGGCACCGCACCCGGCGGGCCCGGCGCCCCCGCCGTCGGCGGCGCCGCCCGCACCTCCGGGGCGCTCGGCCGGTTCACCGTCGGCGGCACCCGGCCCGGCGAGGACGGCTACACCGCCACCGCGCACCGGTTCAGCGTGCTGATCCCCGCCGCACCCAGCCCCGGCCAACTCGACGTCGTCCGCGCCATCGTGGAGGCCCACAAGCCGGCCCACACCCGCGTCGACATCTGCCCGCTGGGCGCCGGCATGCGCATCGGCCGCACCCTGCACCTCGGACTGACCTCCGTGGTCGGACCCGGCGCGGCCTGGGTCCCGGCCGTCGTCGGCCACACCGCGGTGGGCGCGGACGGGATCGTCGGCGTGCCCGCGGCCGGCTCCCGCGTCGGCGAGAGCACCATTGCCGGGGCGGTGCGCGTCGGATGACCACCCCCACGGCCCCCACCGCAGCCCCCACCGCGGCGCCCGTCCTCGTCGTCGGCCGGCTCTCGGCCACCCTGCGCCACGCGCCCGGCCGCCCGCCGCCCGCCCCGGACCCGCTGCGCGGCCCCCTGCTCCACGCCCTCGGCGGCCGGCTGGAGTCGGCACTGCGCGGCCTCGCCCTGCCGCCCGGCCGCTGGTGCCTGGCCCGGCTCGACCTGACCCTGCCCTTGGAACTGGACCGCCCCGACCGGGCCCTGGCCGACGACTGGTCGCGCGCCGTCGCCGCCGCGATCGAGCGCACCGTACGCGAGAGCTCCGCGGGCGGGGGCGGCTCCGCCACGGCCGTCCACTACCGCCACGACGCCGACCTGCTCGCCGACGCGGTCACCGGCCTCGCCACCGGGCGCCTCGAACGGCTGTGGGCCTGGCGGCAGACCGGCCTGCTGCACCCCGAGGACCCCGCGCCGCAGACCTCTCCCGGCGACGCCGCCCTGGCCGTCCTGGGCCGCCACCCGCAGCAGGCCGCCGCGGCCGTCGTACGCGCCGCCGATCAGTGCGGGGCCGCCGCCCTGGACCGGGCCTGGGGCCGCCACGGCTGGCAGCGCCTCGCCGCCCTCGCCGCCGCCGGGGGCGGGACCGACGCACTGCCCCGTCCCGCTGACCTGGCACCGCCCGCCCCGGCCACCCGGGCGCGGGCCCGCGCCCTGCTCGCCGGCTCACGGCTCGCCGCCCTGCTGCGGGACAGCCGGCTGCGCCCCGCCGAGGAGACCGCCGCGGCCTGGGCCGTCCTGGTCCTCGCCGAAACCGATCCCGCCGCCCTGCACCGGCCCGGGCTGCGCCGCCTGCTCACCGAGGCCCTGCACGCGCCGGACCGCCCCGGACCCCCGCCGCCGGCCGCCGCCGGACAGGGCCCGGCGGGGGAGGCCCCGGAGCGGCCCGGCGACCCGGGTCCCGCCCCGCCCGGGTCCCGCCCCGCCGCGGACGACGCCGCCGGCGGCGCTCCCGCCGAGGGGCCCGCCGTACGCACCCCCCACCTCCCAACGCCCGAACACCCCGGCCCCGGCCCCGGCCCCGCACCCGAGCCCCTGTCGACCGCCACCCCGGCGGAGGGCGCCCCGACCGACTGGGCCGGCCTGCTGTTCCTCCTCGCGACCGCGGCCGAGGCCGGGCTCCCGGACCGGGCCCTGGACGATGCGGCCCTCGCCGCACGGCCGCTGCCCTGGGTCCTGCACGCCACCGCCCGGACCCTCGTGCCCGCCGCCGGCCCCGACGACCCGGCCCTCCTCGCCCTGGCGGGCCTCACCCCGGCCCGCACCGCCCCGCTGCTGTCCGCCGCCCCGCCCACCCCGCGGGAACGGCCCCGCCTCGACGCCCTCGCCGAAGCCTGGGCACAGGCCACGGCCGCCCGTCTGGCCGGCCCGGCCGACGCGACCGGGGCCGACGCGGTCGACCCGTACCGCGCCGTCGCCGCCCTGGCCCGGCGGCGGGGCGGGATCCTGGCCGAGCCCGGGTGGATCGAGGTGGTGCTGGCGGGTGCGGACGCCGACGTGGCGGTGCGACGGGCCGGGCTCGACCTCGACCCGGGGTGGGTCGGCTGGCTCGGGGCGGTCGTGAGGTTCCGGTATGTCTGAGCGCATCAGCCTCGCCCTGTCGGCCCGCGCCGCCGCCGTGGCCGTGCGGGTCGCCGACCTGCTGGACTCCCTGTGCAGCGAGGAGGCGGGCGCCGAACCCGCCGCCTTCCTGCGCGACTGGGCCGCGAGCGCCGTACGCCTGGCCCGGCCCGGCCCCGGGGGCCCGCCGCCGTCCGTCACCCCGCTCGACCGGCTGGTGCGCCGCTACGGGCTCGGCGTCCTGGAGACCGAACTCGTCCTGTTCGCCGGGCTCCCCGAGGAGCACGAGGGACTCGCCCGCACGTTCCGCACCATGAGCCCCACCGGCGCCCCGCACCCCAGCGTCGGCCTCGCCGCCCTGCTGGCCGAGCGCGGTGGCGTACGGGCTCCGGCCGCGGACCGGGCCGCGCTGCGCCGACTGCTCCACGAGGGCCCGGCCGTACGGTCCGGCGTGCTCGTGCTCACCGGCGAAGGCCCCTTCCACGAGCGCTCCCTGACCCTCGCCGACCAGCTGTGGGAGGCCCTGCACGGCTGCCCCGCCCGCCCGGCCGCCCTGGAGGAGGCCGACCCGGGCCCGCCCGTACCCGGACTCGACGGCTGGATCGCCCTGCCCGAGAGCGCCCGGGCCGTGGCCGCCCTGCGCTCCCGCGAGCCCCGCGTCCTGCTGGTCGGCGCCCGCGACGAGACCGTCGGCCTCAGCCGCTGCACGGCCCTGGCCGACGCCGCCGGGCTCGGCCTGTTCGCCGCCCGGGCCCGCCCCGACGACCCCCGCGCCCTGGCCCTGCTCGGGGTGCACGCCGCCGTCCGCGGCGCGGTCCCGCTGTTGGTGGTGCCCGCCCCACCGCCCGGCGCGGCCGCCCCGGCCACCCCCGCGGCCGGCCGCGTCCCCGGCCCGCTCCTGGTCTGCGCCCCGCCCGGCGCCGTACGCCCCGGCCCGCAGCGGCCGGTCCTGACCGTGCCCGTCGGCCCGGTCGGGGTGGCGGACCGGCGCCTGGCCTGGCGGGCCGCCCTGCCCGAAGCCCCCGACCAGGCCCCCGAACTGGCGGCCCGTCACCCCCTGGACCCGGCCCTGACCGCGCAGGTCGCCCTCGACGTGCGCAGCCGCGCCGCCCTGGCCCCCGCCGGCGGGCCGGACGGCGGTGCGGTGCCCGACGTCTCCGGGGCCATCCGGGCCCGGGCCGGCGCCCTGCTGCCGCCGGGCGTGGACCTGGTGGGCCCGCAGGCCCGCTGGCCGCGCCTGGTCCTGGCCCCGGAGGCGGACGGCCAGCTCCGCGACGCGGTGGCCCGGCTGCGCCACCAGGCGCTGGTCCTGGACGACTGGCGGCTGCGGGAGGCCGCCCGGGCTGCCCGCGGCGTACGGCTGCTGCTGACCGGGCCGCCCGGCACCGGCAAGTCGCTGGCCGCGGAGGTCCTCGCGACCGAGGCGGGCCGGGACCTGCTCGTGGTCGACGGCTCCGAGCTGGTGTCGAAGTACATCGGCGAGACGGAGAAGAACCTCGCCGCCTGCTTCGAGGCGGCCGAGCGCACCCAGGCGGTGTTCCTGCTGGACGAGGCCGACGCCCTGTTCGGCACCCGTACGGAGATCTCCGAGGCGAACGACCGGTTCGCGAACATGGAGACCGCCTACCTGCTCCAGCGGCTGGACCGCTTCGACGGGCTGGCCGTCCTGACCACCAACCTGCGGCAGAACATCGACGCGGCGTTCATCCGCCGCATGGACTTCGTCGTGGAGTTCGCGCTGCCCGAGGAGGCGGGCCGGCACCGGATGTGGGACCTGCACCTGCCCCGCGCGGTGCGCCACCCCGACGTGGACGCGGCGGCCCTGGCCCGGTGCTACCCCGTGCCCGGCGGCTGGATCCGCAACGCCGCGATCGGGGCGGCGTTCCGGGCGGCGGACGAGGCGGGCCCGGTCCGCCAGCGCCACCTGGTCGACGCGATGCGCCGCGAGTACGGCAAGGCGGGCCGGCCCTTCCCGGGGGAGCCACCCGCGACGGGCGGCCCCGGCGCGGACGGCCGGGCCGCCCGGGCCCTGGCCGCGGCGCAGGCCCCGGGCTCCGCGGCGCCGGCGACCACACCGTCCGCCGCCCCCTTCGCGATCGACAGGCGTACCCGGAAGGAGACCCCATGACGGCGCTCGGCACCGGCGGGCCCGGCGGCACCACTCCGTGCGGCTGCGGCT
This sequence comes from Streptomyces sp. NPDC032472, assembly GCF_040636955.1. Taxonomy (NCBI): domain Bacteria; kingdom Bacillati; phylum Actinomycetota; class Actinomycetes; order Kitasatosporales; family Streptomycetaceae; genus Streptomyces; species Streptomyces sp. NPDC032472. Next base: position 18,818 of record NZ_JBEZVK010000022.1, on the reverse strand, counting down.
GCGGCGGCGCGCCCGCCCCGGACCTGCCCACCGGCCCCACCAGCCCCACCGGCCCCTGCGACGGCGGCCCGTGCGGTGCGGAGGAACTGCCCGCGCACCCGTTCCTCGCGCTGCGGGTGGCGTTCGGCATGCTGCTCGGCGAGGACGACTTCCGCGTACTGATGGGCAATCCGCGCGGCAAGCTGATGCTCCACCAGGCCTGGCAGCACGGCCCCGGCGTGGTCTGGGGCCTCGGGCTCGCCCGGACCGGCGACGAGCTCGCCGTACTGCCCGGGCTCGCCGTGGACGGCCTCGGCCGCGAGGTGAACCTGGAGGCCCGGTGGTGCCTGTCCCTGGCCCGCTGGGCGAAGGACTGGGCCGAGGAACACCCCCCGGACGCCACTGCACGGCCGGCCCCCCGCACGGGCGCGGGCGCCGGCACGGGCGCGGCGGCGTCCGCGGACGCGGAGCCCGCCCCGCCGCTGCGCCGCACCGCCGAGGCCTGGATCACCGCCGAGTTCGCCTCCTGCCCCGACCGGCCGGTCCCCGCCCTGGCCGACCCGTGCGACGTGACCCGCCGTCACGACGACTGGTCCCGCCACGTCGAGACCGCCCGGATCACCCTGCAGGCCCGGCCCCCCGAACCCTGGCGCCCGTACCACCGCGTACGGGTCCTGCTCGGCCTGGAGGAGGCCGCCGAGGGCGATCCCGCCGGCCGGGAGGCCCTGGCGGAGGCCGCCGCGGTCGCCCGGGAGCCCGCCCACCTGCGGGCCCCGGCCCTGCTCGCCGCGTTCCGCCGGCTCGCCGCCCGGGACGCCACCGCGCAGGCCCCGCAGTGTGCCGAGGGCGACGCCTGCCCGCCGCGCGCGCCCGTACCGGAGGAGCGGGGCGCCGTCCTCCTCGCCCGCCTGACCGTCGAACTCACCGAGTACGACGGCTGCGTACGGGTCGAGGATGTCCGCGTCGACCCCGACGTCCGCACCGCCCTCCTGCCCACCACCACCCTCCAGGAGCTGGTCTGCGGCCTGGCCCCCGGCCTCGTCGGCGTCGCTGCCGAGACCGACGCGGGAGGCCCGCGCCTCATCCGCGACTCCCTCGCCTGGAGCCGCGAGCACACCGTGCTGACCTTCGAGGTCACCGCCCCGCTCGCCCCCGGCTGCGCCGAACCGGAAGGCGTGGAGATCACCTCGCTCTCCGACGGCGGGCGCGGCTGGGCCACCGACGAGGTCGCCCAGATCGGCATCTCCGCCGACGGCCGCCGGGTCAGGGTCGACCTCGACCAGCGGCCCGCCCACGAGACCGTACGCATCCGCATCCGCGGCACCGGCCCCAAACCCCTGTACGGCAGCGCCCCGCGCGCCCCCTTCGCGGGCCCGGTCGGCGGCCCGCCGGGCACCCTCGACGAGGGCCACGACGCCGTCGTCACCGTCCATCTGCCGCGGCCGGCGGCCCCCGGGAGGACCGACGCATGACGACCACCGAAGGAACCGCCGCGGCGGCCGCGAGCCCCGCGACCGCGGCACCTGCCGCCACCGCCGCACCGCCGTCGGCGACCGCCGACGGCGGGATCGACCGGCTGAACGCCTTCGACGGCCTCTTCCTGCGCGCCGAACACCTCACCCGCATCCAGGACTACGCCCGCGAACTCGCCCTGGCCGTGGGAGCCGCGGCCGGCCCCGGCGTGGCCGAGGGCTACGAGGTCAGCGTCCAGGCCGGCACGCTGCGGGTCGGCGCGGGCCTGGCCGTCTCCGCCGCGGGCCGCCCGCTGCGCTCCGAACGCCTGGTCACCCTGCCCCTCGCCGGCCTCACCCCCGGCCCGGACGGGTTCTGGTGGGTCGAGGCCGTGCCCGCCACCAGGGACTACGGCGAGGCCCCGGTCCAGGGCAGTTACTGCGACGACCCCTGCTCCGGGACCGCCGCGACCCGGCACCCGTACACCGCGGAGGGGGTGCGGATCCGGCTGACGGAGGACAGCGAGCGCGGCCTGGACGGCCAACTCCCGGCCGCCCGCCGCAACTACCTCGCCTCGCGGATCTTCCGGGCCGAGCGCACCGAGCACTCCGCCTGGCCGTACGGCACCCCAGGCGACGGCACCGGCACCGCCTCGGGCAGCGCCCCCGCCCTCCCGGCGAACTGGGACCCGCCGCCCGTGGGCCCGAGCCGCGCCCAGGGCGTCCGCCTCGCCGTGCTGCTGCGCGTCCCCGGCACGGCCGACACCTTCGAGGTGGACACCTGGACCGCCCGCCGCGACCGCGGCGCGCCCCCGCCCTACCGGTACTGGCAGTCACGGCTCGGCATGCGCCCCTGGGACGTCTTCACCGCCCAGATCCTCCAGTTCCAGACCCAGCTGGCGCAGGTGCTCGCCGCGCAGGAGGCGCCCCGCAGCGATCTGGGGCCGCTGCTGGAGCAGCTCGCCCTCCTCGGCGGGCCGCAGTTCCTGAAGTCCCACACCAAGGACCAGCTGGGCCGCGAGGTGGCCCGGATCGTCGCGGACCTCGGCGAGGGCGCCCTGATCACCCCGGCCGCGCCGCAGGGCCCGTACTCCCTGGCGGACCTGGGCCTGGTGGAGCTCCCGCCGGCCGGCTACCTGCCGCTGCCGCCGGCCCCGCAGGAGGACCGGCGCAGCCCGCAGGACGGGCCGCGCAGCCCGCTGGACCGGGTCCGGACCCTGCTCGGCCCGTACGCGGACCTGACCTACTGCCGGTGCGGCCTGGCGGACGTCGCCGGCGCCGTCGAGGAGGCCCGCAACCGGGACCGGATCAGGCTGGACCGGCCCGCCGCCGTGGACGTCCTGCTGCCCGTCGACGACGCGGGCGAACAGGCCGCCGACTGGGTCGCGTTCGTCCGCAGCAGGCGCCGCTCCTGCCACAGCCCGGGCAGCGCCGCCCGGACGTCCACGGCAACGGACACGGAACCGCACACGGAAGCGAAGGCGGAAGCGGACGCGGGAGAGGGTGAACTGTAGCACTCGGTGACTGATCGGTGACGCATTGCGCATAGAGTGAGCGGTCGGACTTCTCTGAGGAGGACCGCCTATGAACCAGCAGTTCCTCGAGTCGCCGGTCCGGGTTCCCGGGCCGGGTGCGGGTGAGGGTGAGGGTGAGGCGCCGACCCTCCATCTCCTCGGCGGCCCGCGCGTCGTCCACCGGGGGAGATGGCTGGACGTCCCGGAGGGAGGCAAGCGGCTGCTCGCGTTCGTCGCGCTGAACGGCGGCCGCGTCGAACGGCGGCACGCCGCGGGCACGCTGTGGCCCTCCGGAGACGATCTGAGGGCGGCCGGGAACCTGCGGTCCGCACTGTGGCGGCTGAAGGCCGCCGGCATCGACCTGCTCGACTCCGACAAGTGCTCGCTCGCCGTCCGCGAGCACACGGTGGTCGACCTGTACGTGCTGTACGGCTGGGCCGGCCGGCTCATCAACGGCACCGCCACCACCCAGGACCTCTCGGCGCTGAAGTGGCGCGCCGACGCCCTGGACCTGCTGCCCGGCTGGTACGACGACTGGGTGCTGCTGGAGCGCGAGCGGGTCCGCCAGCGCCTGCTGCACGCCCTGGAAGCCCTCAGCCGCGAACTGGCGCGCGTCGGACGGTACGCCGAGGCGGTGGAGTCCGCGCTCGTCGCGGTCAGCGCCGAGCCGCTGCGCGAGAGCGCCCAGCGGGCCCTGATCCGGGCCCACTTGGCAGAAGGGAACCTCATCGAGGCCATGCGCACCTACGACACCTACCGCGACCTCGTCAAACGGGAGCTCGGCGTGGAGCCGGGCCGTGAACTCTCATCCCTCATACGCGACTTCTGCCGCACCGCAACCCGGTCCCGCGAGGTCCTCGCCGCCCGGGTGCGACACGCCTGATCCCGGGCCAAGCTGGGGGCATGAGCGACGACCCACAGGGCGGGCTCGGCACGGAGCTGCGCCTGGCCCTCGCGATGCGGGGCGGCGTCAGCCTCGCCGTGTGGATGGGCGGGGCCTGTTGCGAGACGGCGGCGCTGCGGTCGGCGGCGCCGCGCCCGCCGGCGCCCACCGCGGACGCGGCACCGGCGGGCGGAGCGCCCGCGGGCGGCGCGCCGGCGGGCGAGGCGCCGACGGGGGAGCGGCCGGCGGACGAGGCCCCGACGGGCGAGGCGGCCACGGATGAGGCGCCGGCGGGCGAGGCACCGGAGTACGGGCCCGAGCCCACCCCGGAGCGCGACGTCTACCAGGGCCTGCTGGCGGCCTGCGGCTACGAGCGGGTCGACGTCGACGTCCTGGTCGGCACCAGCGCCGGAGGGCTCAACGGCGTGCTGATGGCCTGCCACCTCGTGTACGGGATGCCCTTCGGCGACGGCGTGCGCAACCTGTGGCTGCGCCTGGGCGACCTCGAAGGACTGCTGCGCCGCTCGACCCCCTTCCACGTACCGGCCTCGCTGATGCGCGGCGACGAGGTCTTCTACAAGGAGCTGCGCTCCTGCCTCGGGGACCTCGTCAACCAGGCGCCGCCCGCCTGGCGCCCGCCCGCCTCGCTGCGGCTGATCCTGACCGCGACCCGGCTGCGGCCCCGCCGCGACTGGGTGCGCCCCCGGCTCGGCCGGCCGCAGCTCGTCGGGCGCTCCGACGCCTACTTCCGCTTCCGCCACCGCGGGGCGCTCACCGACTTCCCCGACGACGTCACGGGTGCGGCCCGCGACGCGGCCCTCACCCGTCTGGCCTACGCCGCCCGCACCACGTCCTCCTTCCCCGGCGCCTTCGAGCCCGGCCAGGTGTACGTCGCCACCGGCGCCCAGAGCCTCACCGACCCGCTCCGGGTGGACATGCGGGGCGTCAGCAGCGAGACCGGCTACCCGGACGGGAACTCGGACGGCTGCGTCGAGCTCATGGACGGCGGCCTGCTGGACAACATCCCCGTCGCCTGGGCCGTACGGGCCATCGCCGGGGCCCCGGTGACCCGCAAGGCCGACCGGTGGCTGCTGTTCCTGCAGCCCGTGCCGCCGTTCCCGCCGCCCCCCGCACCGCCGCAGGCGAAGCGGCGCGTGACCCGGCTCGTGCGGACGGCCGTGCAGTCCCTCGCCGTCAAGGCCGGGTCGGAGTCCCTGCGCGACGACGCCCTCGCCCTGCAGGCCGCGGACGCCGCGGCCCAGCAGCGGCAGAGCGCCACGGGGGCGCTGCCGCTGACCCTCGACGCCCTGGAGGGCATGGTCCCCAGCCGGCTGGGGATGTACGCGAGGACGGTCGGCGGCGCCGAGGCCACCCGGCTGATCCGGCTGCTGGAGGACCCGGCGGACGTGACCGGCCCGGACGCGCTGCCGCTGCCGGCCGGCCCGGGCCCGCTGGAGCCGCTGGACGAGACCGGCGAGGGCTCCGTCACGCTGTTCCGGCGGCTGCGCGCGGCCCCGGCCGCCCTGGTGCTCCCCGACGGGGGCGGCGCGCTGCCCGAGCCGGGATGCTCCCCGCTGCCGCTGGCCCGCACGGTCCGGCTGCTCCTGGACTGGGTGCGGGCCTGGGAGGCCGGACGGGACGGGGCGGAGCAGCATGCCGGGGGCGAGGCCGCCGGGCCGGTCGCCGAGGAGCTGCGCCGGCGGCTGCACGCCTTCCGGTTCGCCGTCGCCGTCCTCATCGCCGCCCGGGACCGCCTGCTGCTGGCTGCGTACCGCGACGCCCTGGCCCTGGGCATCCTGCCCGAGGACGCCGCCGGCCCGTACGTCGCGGCCACCCGCCGGCTGGCGGCGCTGATGCCGGCGCTGCCGCCGCCGGGCGCGGACCCGCGGCAGTGGGAGACCTGGGCGGTCAACCTCGCCCAGGCGGCCACCGGCGGGGCGCCGCCGCCCCCGCCCGCCCCGGTGGCGCCCGAGGCCGCGTACGCACAGCTGTGGCTGCGGCTCGCCGAACTCGGCGAGGACGTCGGCACGCGGCTCCCCGCCGGGATCGCCGGCTTCGAGGCCCTCCACGAGGCCGCTTCCCAGGGCACGCTGCCCATGGCCGACGCCCTGGCCCGGGCCGAGGTGCTGCTCGGCCCGCTGCGCCCCAACCCGCTCGCCGAGGCCGCGGACATCGCCTTCCACACCGTCTCGGCGGCGAACACCAGCTGGGCCACCGACACCGTCCTGCCGGGGGTGGACCGCAACTCCCCGAAGGCGCTGGTCCGCGCCAAGCTCAGCGGCAACCAGCTCAACAACTTCGCCGCGTTCCTCAGCGCCCGCTGGCGGATGAGCGACTGGACCTGGGGCCGCCTCGACGGGGCCGCCTCCCTCGTCTCCGTCGTCGCCACCGACGAGCGCCTCCAGCGCGCGTTCGGCTCCATCCAGGACCCCACGGCGCTCGCCGGGGCCGTGGCCGAGGCCACCGGACTCGGTGAGCCCTTCGTCGAGGCCTGGGCCGCGCACGTCGTGGCGCAGGGCGATTCCGTCGCGCCCTTCGACCGGGTCCGGGCCGTCCTCACCGAGCTGCGCCAGCGCGAGGTCCTCGCCGAGGAGCTGCCGCTCATCGCCGAGCTCCACGCCCGGGGCCCGCGCGGCGGCAACCGGCCGCCGCCCGCTCCGCCCGTCCCGGCCCCGCTCGCACCGGAGGCCTTCGACGACGCAGTACGGGCGCTGCGCGCCATCGGCGCCGAGGAGGTGTCGGGGCTGGTGCGGCAGCGGGACCCGCGCCGGGCGGCCCTGCGCGCGGGCCTGCTGGCCTGGCCGGCGCTCCAGCCCTCCGGCAGGGGCGGTGCCCGGCTCGTACAGGGCGCCCTCGGGGTGCTGAAACCGCTGGTGTACCTGCCGTTCCTGTTCGCCGTCCTGGCGCCCTGGCCGGCCCTGGCCGCCGCCGCGCTGATGTGGACGGGCATCGCCTTCTGCACCGGCCAGTGGTCCTCCCTGCCGGGCCACGTCCCGGTCTGCCTGTACGCCATGGCCGCCCTCGCGGCGGGTACGGGGCGGCTGCGGCCGCCCTGGCTCCGGTACGCGGCGCTCGCGTCCCTCGCCGTGCCGCCGCTGGCCCTGTGGCTGCTGCGCGGCCACACCACCCCGGACCTCGGCCCCTGCTGGCGGTCGGTGGTCATCGGCGCGGCCTTCGCCCTCGCCGCCGCGGCCGTGCTGGACGCGGGCACCGACCGCTGGCTGCTGTTCCCGGCGGCGGCCCTGGCCGCCGGCGGCTGGGCCGCGCTCGTCCAGTTCGGCCGCCCCGCGCTCGACAGCGGCTGGTGGGGTGCACTGATGCTCTACGTCGTCCTCTTCTGGGTGACCTTCGTCCTGCCCTGGCTGTACCCGCGGGCGGTACCGCGGGTGACCCCGAGCCCGGCACGGAGCCCCTCGCCGATCGCTCGGATAGGGTGAATCGGTAGGAATCAGACCCCCCGGGGTGAGGTCGGTGCGGTGGACGCTTTCCAGTCGACGAGCGAGGTCCCGGACCAGCCGGCCGCGGCTGTCGGGTACGCGGGCGTGCTCCGCGAGCTCCTGCCGATCGCCCTCTGGCGGGAGGACGCCGACGGCCGCATCGTCGAATGGTCCCTGGCCGCCCAGGACCTGCTGGGCCACCGCCCCGAGGACATCCTCGGCCGCCCCGGCACCGCCGTCCTCGTCCCCGAGACCAACCACGGCCTCGCCGACCAGCTGACCCGCCGCGTCCAGGCCGGCGAGACGGTCGTCGGCACCCTGCCCGTCCGCCACCGCGACGGCCACCGCATCACCATGGAGATGTGGATCGTCCCCGCCGCCGACCCCCAGGGCCGCACCGGGGCCATGCTCATCGCGGTGGAGACCTCCGAGGTCCTGCGCATGCGGGACTCCCTCGCCGCCCTGCAGAGCCTGTTCACCCAGTCGCCCATCGGGCTCGCCACCCTCGGCCCCGACCTGCGCTTTCTGCGCGTCAACGACGCCCTCGCCCGGATGAACGGCGTCAGCGCCGCCGACCACCTCGGCAAACGCCTCACCGAGGTCGTCCCCGGAGTCAACGCCGCCGCCCTGGAGGCGACCATGCAGCAGGTCCTGGACCGCGGCACCGCCGTCCTCGACGTCCGCCGCACCGGCCGCACCCCCGCAGACCCCGGCCGCGAGCACACCTGGTCCTGCTCCTACGCCCCCCTCCTCGACGGCTCCGGCCGGGCCCTGGGCCTCATCGCGTCCCTCATCGACATCACCGAGGGCCAGCAGGCCCAGATCGAGGCCGAACGGGCCCGCCGCCGCTTCGCCGTGCTCGCCGAGGCCGGCACCCGGATCGGCACCACCCTCGACCTGCGCCAGACCGCCGAGGAGATCACCCAGGTCCTCGTGCCGCAGCTCGCCGACTCCGCCGACGTCCAGCTGCTCGAAGCCGTCCTCGCCCCGGACGACTCCGCCGCCTCCCACCGCGGCCTGCTGCGCCGCCTCGCCGCCGTCTTCCCCGACCCGGACGCCCCCACCGCCAGACTGCTGCCCGGCCAGACCTTCCGGATCCCCGCCGGAACCGTGTACGAGCAGGTCATCGCCGCCGGCCGGCCCATGAACCTGTACCGAGCCGACATCCCCGCCCTGATCTCCGACCCGCGCGCCGAGCCGCTGCGCGCCTACCTCTCCACCCTCGGCTCGGCCCGGCTGATCCCGCTCATGGCCCGCGGCACCGTCCTCGGCGCGGTCACCGTCACCCGGCTGGCCGAACGAGAACCCTTCGACGAACAGGACTGCATCCTGGTCGACGAGGTCGTCGCCCGCGCCGCCCTGAACATCGACAACGCCCGCATGTACACCAACCAGCGGCGGGCCGCCCTCACCCTGCAGCGCAGCCTCAGCAACAGCGACCTGCCCCTCGTCACCGGCCTGGAACTGACCGGCCGCTACCTGCCCGCCAGCGCCCACGACGTCGGCGGCGACTGGTACGACGTCATCCAGCTCCCCGGCGGCCGCACCGGCCTCGTCATCGGGGACGTCATGGGCCACGGCATCCACGCCGCGGCCGTCATGGGCCAACTGCGCACCGCCGTACGCACCCTCGCCCGGCACGGCGTGCCCCCCGGCCGGCTGCTGCGCTCCCTGGACGCGGTCGTGGCCGACCTCGGCGAGGACGAGATGGCCACCTGCGTGTACGCCGTCCACGACCCCGCGTCGGGCGGCTGCGTCATCGCCCGCGCCGGCCACCCCCCGCCGGCCGTGGCCACCGCCCGCGGCACCGTCACCTTCCTCGACGGGCCGCCCGGCACCCCGCTGGGCACGGGCGGCCGCGAGTTCCGCACCGAGCGGCTGCAACTCGCCCCCGGCAGCCTGCTCGTCCTCTACACCGACGGCCTGATCGAGGCCCGCGACCGCGACCTCGACCAGGGCATGGCCGAGCTCGGCCGGGTCCTGCGCGACCCCGCCCAGCCGCTGGAGACCCTGTGCGACGGCATCCTGTCCCGGCTGCTGCCCCCGGCCCCGCAGGACGACGTGGCCCTGCTGCTCGCCCGTACGACACCCCGCCGGCCGGGCCGGGCCTGACCGGCCGCCCGCGGCCGGCCGGTCGGGGGCGGCCGGGTCACCAGGCCAGGTCCTCCAGCGCGTCCAGGTCGGGTTCGGGGAGGGTGGGCTCCGGGCCGGCGGTTAGCGGGAGTTCCGCCCAGATGACCTTGCCCCGCTCGGTGTAGCGCGTGCCCCAGCGGTCCGCGTACTGGGCCACCAGGAACAGGCCGCGGCCGCCCTCGTCGGTGGTGGCCGCGTACCGCAGGTGCGGGGAGGTGCTGCTGGCGTCGGAGACCTCGCAGATCAGGTTCCGGTCCCGCAGCATCCGTACCCGGATCGGCGCGCCCCCGTACCGGATGGCGTTCGTGACGAGTTCGCTCAGGATCAGCTCCGCGGTGAACGCGATGTCCTCCAGCCCCCACGCGGCCAGCTGCGCCGAGCTCGCGCCCCGGACCCGGGAGACCGCCGCCGGATCGGAGGGCACCTCCCACTCGGCGATCCGGTCGGCCTCCAGCCGCCGCGTGTCGGCGATCAGCAGTGCGATGTCGTCGCTCGGCGAGGGGAACAGCAGCGCGGCCAGCACGTCCGAACAGGCCTGCTCGGGGCTGCGGCCCGGCCGCGCCAGCGTTTCGGCCAGCATGCCCAGCCCGGTGTCGAAGTCCCGGTCCCGGTCCTCCAGCAGCCCGTCGGTGAACAGCACCAGCCGGCTCGCCTCCGGCAGCCGCAGCTCCACCGACTCGAACGGCATGCCGCCCACCCCGAGCGGCAGCCCGACCGGCATCTCCGGGAACTCCACCCGCCCGTCCGGCTCGACCAGCGCGGGCCCGGGGTGCCCGGCGCTGGCGATCGTGCAGCGCCCCGACACCGGGTCGTACACCGCGTACAGGCAGGTCGCGCCGGTGAGGCCGGCCGGCTCGCCGGACGCCGCGTCCTCCCCGTCCGGGAAGGCCCCGGACTCGTTCTGGTCGATCCGGCCGATCAGCTCGTCCAGGTGCCCCAGCAGCTCGTCGGGCGCCATGTCCAGCGTCGAGAAGTTGTGCACGGCGGTCCGCAGCCGGCCCATCGTCGCCGCCGCGTGCACCCCGTGCCCCACGACGTCCCCCACGATCAGCGCGACCCGCGCCCCCGCCAGCGGGATCACGTCGAACCAGTCCCCGCCCACCCCCGCCTTCGCCGGCAGGTACCGGAACGCCACGTCCACCGCGCTCTGGGCGGGCAGCACCCGCGGCAGCAGGCTGCGCTGCAGCGTGACCGCCGTCGCGTGCTCCCGCGTGTAGCGCCGGGCGTTGTCGATGGACACCGCCGCCCGCGCCCCCAGCTCCTCCGCGAACGACAGGTCCTCCTCGTCGAACGCCTCCGGCGTCTCGGCCGCCCGCCAGAAGTTGGCCATCCCCAGCACCACGCCGCGGGCCTGCAGCGGCACCGAGATCAGCGAGTGCAGCCCGTACCCGAGGGCCTGGCGGGTGCCCTCCTCGTCCTGCGCCCGCCACCCCTGCGCGGCGTGCAGGTCGGCGGCGAGCACCGCCCGCCCCTCGTCCAGCGCCGTCGCCATCGGAGCCGTCGGCACCTCGAAGCGGATGACGTCCCCGACCGGCTGCAGGGGCTGGTCGGTGCGGATCCCGGTCATCGCCGCCCGCCGCATCTCGGTGTACAGGCCGGCGGCGAGCTCCGGCTCCTCCCCGTGCAGCACCTCCTCCAGCAGCTCCACCGTGACGAAGTCCGCGAACCGGGGGACCGCCACCTCCGACAGCTCCTCCGCCGTGCGCACCACGTCCAGGGTGGTCCCGATCCGCACCCCCGCGTCGTACAGCAGCTGAAGCCGCTCGCGGGCCACCTCGGCGCGGCCCGAGAGCGCGGCCAGCTCGGTGGAGTCGCGCAAGGTCATCACACTGCCCGTCGGGCGCCCCCGGTAGGGCTCGGTGGGGCGCACGTTCACCGCCAGCAGCCGGTCGCCCGCCAGGTGCACCTCGTCCGTCGCGACCCGCCCGGAGAGCAGCAGCGAGGTGGTGTTCGCATCCAGCCCGAGCTCGGTGACGTGGCGCTGCTCGGCATCGGGCGGCAGGTCCAGCAGCCGGCGCGCCTCGTCGTTGGCGAGCAGCAGCCGGTGGTCGGCGCTGATGATCATCACGCCCTCGCGCACCGCGTGCAGGACCGCCTCGTGGTGCTCGTTCATCCGGGCCATCTCGGCCGCGCCCAGCCCCCGCGTCTGGCGCCGCAGCCGCCCGCTGACCAGGGCCGCCCCGCCCGTACCGAGCAGCAGTGCACCCGCGGCGGCGCCCAGCAGCAGGGGGAGCTGGCCCTCGACGACCCCCGAGATGTTGGTGATCTCTATTCCGGTGCCGACCAGGCCGACGACGTTCCCGTCCGCGTCCCGTACCGGCACCACGGCGCGGACCGCGTCGCTGGGCTGGCCCCGGAACACCTCGGTGAAGGGGTGCCCGGCCACGGCGCGCGAGAGGTCGCCGGTGGCCCGCCGGCCGATCAGGTCCGGCCGCGAATCGGTGTACCGGACCCCGTCGCGGGTCATCACCGCGATGAAGTCCACACCGGAGGCCAGGCGTGCGGCGTCGGCCAGGGGCTGGAGCTCGGCCGTCGGGTCGGCCGACTTCAGGGCCGCCGGCAGCCCGGGAGCGTGCGCGAAGGCCTCCGCCGCGGCCAGGGAGCGGTCGCGCGCGTTGCGTTCGCTGTCGTGGCGGGCCTGGAAGACGAGGGCCAGCGCGGCGGCGGTGATCAGCACCAGCACGATCACCGCCTGGAGCGCGAAGACCTGACCGGCGACGCTGTGCGCACCCAGGGAGAAGCGCGCGTGCGGTTCCGCGCCCAGCCGGGTCGGCTGCCGGGGCGGCGATCCCCTGGGTCGACCAAAACGTCCGGTCATGAGCCATTTCTAACACTGCTACGGGGATTCGCGCGTGGCTGCCGGTGCGGCCGTGGTCACAGCGCGGTAGGCGCGCGGGCTCATCCCCACCTGGGCGGTGAAGTGCTGGCGGAAGGTGACCTCGCTGGCGAAGCCCGCCCGCCGGGCCACCTCCGGCACCGGATGGTCGGTGCGCTCCAGCAGCCGGCGCGCCTCGTCGATGCGGTGGCCGAGCAGCCAGCGGTGCGGGGTGGTGCCGGTCGCCGCCGCGAAGTGGCGGGCGAAGGAGCGCGGCGACATCCCGGCCCAGCGGGCCAGCCGTGCCACCGGCAGCGGCTCGTGCAGCTGCCGCAGCGCCCGCTCCCGTACGGCGGCCAGCGCCTCGGCGGTGCGATCCGCGGCCGGAGTGGGCCGGTCGAGGTACTGGGCGTGGTCGCCGGTGCGGAACGGGCCGGTCACCATCGACCGGGCGATGGCCGCCGCGGCCTCCGAGCCGTGGGCCTGCCGGACCAGGTGCAGGCACAGGTCGATCCCGGAGGCCACCCCGGCGGAGGTCCACAGCCCGCCGTCCTCCACGTACAGCGGGGCGTCCTCCACCAGGACCTCCGGGTGGCGCTCGGCGAGCTGCGGGGCCAGCCACCAGTGGGTCACGGCCCGGCGGCCCGCCAGCAGCCCCGCCTCCGCGAGGATGAACGCCCCGGCGCACAGCGCGGCGACCGGCACCCCGCGGGCGTGCGCCTCCCGCAGCGCGGCGAGGACCGGCTCGGGGGTGGGGTCGGTCGGCTCGGCCAGCGCCGGCACGACGACGAGGTCGGCCGTGGCGACCCAGTCGAGCCGCCGGTCGGGGGCCAGGGTCAGCCCGCCCGGCAGGGCGATGGGCTCGGTGTCCACGGCGCAGCGGCGCAGCTCGAAGCGGGGGACGCCGAGGCCGCTGCGGTGCGGGCCCCAGACCTCGGTGATCACGGCGAGGTCGAAGCTGCGGATGCCGGGTTGGACGAGGACGGCGACGCGTTGCATGCGGCCCATGCTGCCACTGCCGCCGAGGCGATGCTGCCAGGGTGGCAGGATCCCATCGATACCCGGCAGGGGAGCCGCTGTCTTGCGGGCACCGCGCCGACCAGCATGGAGTCATGAAGAACTCCACGAACTCCCTGCAGAACACCGCGGCGACCCCGGCCGCGAACACCGCCGCGACTCCCGCCGCGAACCCGGTGCCCCACGAGGGGATCGAGATCGCCGCCGATGCCGCGCTGCTGGTCATCGACGTACAGAAGGGCTTCGACGACACCGCCTTCTGGGGCCCGCGCAACAACCCGGGCGCCGAGCGGAACATCACCGCCCTGATGGACGCCTGGCAGGCGACCGGCCGCCCGGTCGTGCTCGTCCAGCACGCCTCGCGCCCCGGCTCGGTCCTGGCCCCGGACCACCCGGGCCACGCCTTCAAGGACGCCGTCGCCGAGCGGGCGGACCGTGCGGCGCTGCTGGTCACCAAGACGGTGAACTCCGCCTTCTACGGCACGCCGGACCTGGCCGACTGGCTCGCCGCGCAGGGGATCCGCCAGCTGGTGGTGGCCGGGATCCAGACCAACATGTGCGTCGAGACCACCGCCCGGATGGGCGGGAACCTGGGCTACGACGTCCTCGTACCGCTCGATGCGACCCACACCTTCGACCTGTCCGGGCCGGCCGGGCTGCGCCTGAGCGCCGACCAGCTCGCCGCGGCCACCGCCGTGAACCTCCAGGGCGGCCGCTTCGCCCGCGTGGTCACCACGGGCCAGCTCCTGAGCGCCGCGGCGGCCCCGGTCCCGGCGTGAGGAGGGCCAACCGGCGAGGCCCGGCGCACGCTCCCCGGCAGGGAGCGCAGCACCGGGCCGCGCCGCTGTACGCCTTCTCCGTACGACCTCGCGTACGACCTCGCTGTACGGCCTCGCTCAGAGCACGTCGGCGGCGATGTTGGCCGCGACCTGCTCCAGCAGCGGGCCCGCGTTCGCGATGCACACCGCCGGGTCCGGCTCGATCTCCGTCAGCGGGTAGGCGCGGCGGATGCCGGCCGCCTGCAGGGCCGACTGCTCCAGCAGGAGCCGGCCGCAGACCGCCACGACCTCCTTGCCCGCGGCCCGCGCCGCCGCCGCGACGCCCGCCGGGGCCTTGCCGTGCAGGGTCTGCTCGTCCAGCGAGCCCTCACCGGTGATCACCAGGGTCGCCCGCTCCAGCGCCGGGGCGAAGCCGAGCACCTCCAGCATCAGCTCGATGCCGGGCCGGAAGCTCGCGCCGAGCAGCAGCGCACCGTAGCCGATGCCGCCCGCGCCGCCCGCGCCGGGCGAGGCCGCCAGCTCGGTGGCCTTCGGGCCGATGGCCTTCTCCAGCACCAGCGCGTAGTGCGCCAGCGCCGCGTCCAGCGTCGCCACGTCCTCCGGCGACGCGCCCTTCTGCGGGCCGTACACCGCCGCGCAGCCCTTGGGGCCGGTCAGCGGGTTGTCCACGTCGCTGGCCAGCACGAAGTCGACCTCGGCGAAGCGGGGGTCGACCCCGGACAGGTCCGCGGAGGCCAGCTGGGCCAGCGCGCCGCCGCCCGGACCGACCGGTTCGCCGTTCGCGTCCAGGAACACCGCGCCCAGCGCGGCCAGCATGCCCGCGCCGCCGTCGGTGGTGGCGCTGCCGCCCACACCGAAGACGATGGTGCGCGCCCCGGCGTCCAGGGCGGCCTTCAGCACCTCGCCCGAGCCGTACGTCGTCGCCGTCAGCGCGGCGAAGACGCCCTTCGGCAGCAGCTGCAGCCCCGACGCCTCCGCCATCTCCACCACGGCGGTGCCGTCGCGCAGGGCGAAAGCGGCCGTGACCTGCTCGCCGAGCGGTCCGGTGACCCGTACCTCCCGGCGTTCGAACCCGGCCGCCACGGCGGCCGCGACCGTACCGTCGCCGCCGTCCGCGACGGGGAGGGTCTCTACCTCCACGCCCGGTACGGCCTTGCGAAGACCGGCCGTCACCCGCTCGGCGACCTGAACGGCCGTGAGCGAGCCCTTGAATTTGTCCGCGGCGATGAGCACGCGCGCGGCCTCAGTTACTGCTCCGTCCGTCACCTTGCTATCCCTTGCTATCGAACAGTGCAGTCGCGCCGCCATGAGCCTATCCGGAGGATCCTCCTATGCCCATGGGTGGCCTGGGTCACATGCCGTCCGCGATACCCCTAAAGCGGGACATGTACCTGCATAACGCTCCGCGTGGAGGCCCCGGTGGACGTGATCGCTCCGCGGCGGGTGTGGATAGGGTGGGCGGGTGACTGCCACGGATGACTACGCCACCTACATCGCGAGCCTGCCCCGGGTGCTCGCCGGGGCGGCCGCGCTCTACCGGGACGCGCGGGGCCGGGTGCTGCTCGTCGAGCCCAACTACCGCGAAGGCTGGGCCCTGCCGGGCGGGACCATCGAGTCCGACGCGGGCGAGTCGCCGCGCGCCGCCGCCCGCCGGGAGAGCGCCGAGGAGATCGGCCTCGACCTGCCGCTCGGCCGCCTGCTCGCCGTCGACTGGACCCTCGGCCCGGGCCGTCCGCCGCTGGTCGCCTACCTCTTCGACGGGGGCGTGCTCGACGAGGCGCAGCTCGCCGCGATCCGGCTCCAGGAGGAGGAACTCCTGTCCTGGAAGCTGGTCGAGCCCGCCGAACTCGGCGAGTACCTCCTCGGATCGCTCGGCCTGCGCACCCGGGAGGCCTGCCGGGTGCTGGAGTCCGGCGAGGGAACCGTGGAACTGGAGAACGGCCGCCGCCCGGCTGCGTCGTGACACCGGGCTTACCTCACGCAGGACACAATCAGCTGATGATCACGATGTACGCCTGGCCCAGCACGGCCGACGGGCCCGACGCCCTGCCCATGGTCCACTTCACCACCGACCGGCAGGACGGCGGCGAAGTCACCGCCGACGGAACGCCGGTGTGGCTGTTCGACACCGCCATACGCGACGGCGGCTGGGCCCGGTTCACCGACTTCGACGGCTGGTCCGCGCCCGCCGAGGGCTGGCAGGCGCTCTACCGCCGCGAGGACGACCTCCTCGCCGTCTCCGGCCCCGGCCCGTGCGAGGGGTGGTACCAGGGCAACCTCGGCGCCGACGCCGAGTGGGTGGCGGCCGCCGCCGCGCAGCAGAGCGTCGTCCTCCTCGCGGCCCCCGTCCAGCACCCCTCGCTCTACAGCTACGCGGTCGAGGCGGGCGCCGCCTTCGCCCTGCTGGTGCCGCTGGCCGTCATCTGACCTGGGCCGGCAGCTCAGACTCGGCAGCTCAGAGCCGGCAGCTCAGAACAGGGCCTCCGGGGCCCCGACGGCGGGCTCCTTGCCGGACTCGAAGGCCAGGAGGCGGACCTTGCGGTCGACGCCGCCGCCGTAGCCCGTCATGCTGCCCGAGGCGCCGATCACGCGGTGGCAGGGGACGATGATGCCGATCGGGTTGCGGCCGTTGGCCAGGCCGACCGCCCGCGAGGCGTTCGGCTTGCCGAGCCGGGCCGCCAGCTCCCCGTACGACCAGGTCTGACCGTACGGGATCCGTACGAGCTGGTCCCACACGCTGCGCTGGAACGCGGTGCCCTCCAGGCGCAACGGGAGGTCGAACCCGGTCCGCTCCCCGGCGAAGTAGGCGGTCAGCTGGCGCACCACCTCCGGGAACGGGCCCTCGTCGGCGGTGACCCGCTCCCCGAACGTCTCCTCGGCCGGCCGGTGCCGCTGCCCGCTCATGTACAGGCCGCTGAGGACGCCGTCCGTGGAGACCAGGGTCAGCGGCCCGTACGGGCTCTCGACGACGGCGTGCGTCCTGGCGGTGGTGGTCGTGGTGGTCATGGCGCGTCTGCTCCTCAGGCGGGGAGGTGGTTGATGGCGTGGTCGTCGGTGGCCCACAGGTACTGCACGGCGTACGCCCGCCAGGGCCGCCAGGCGGCCGCCCGGGCGGTCAGCGCGGCCGGCGTGGACGGCAGCCCGAGCTCCTTCGCGGCGCGCCGCAGCCCGAGGTCGGACGGCAGGAAGGCGTCCGGGTCGCCGAGCGCCCGCATCGCGATCACCTCGGTGGTCCAGGGGCCGAATCCGGGCAGGGCGGCCAGCCGGGCGCGGGCCGCCTCCCAGTCGCTGTCGACGCCCAGCGGGAGCGAGCCGTCCGCCAGGGCGGCGACGAGCGTGGTCAGCGTGGTGCGCCGGCTGCGCGGCAGGGCCAGGGCCTCCGGGTCCAGTGCGGCCAGGGCCTGCGGGGAGGGGAACAGGTGGGTGAGCCCCCCGGCGGGGTCGGGGTCCGCGACCGGCTCGCCGTACGCCGTCACCAGACGGGCCGCGTGCGTACGCGCCGCCGCGGTGGACACCTGTTGGCCCAGCACCGCCCGTACGGCGAACTCCGCCGCGTCGACGGTCCGCGGGACCCGGCGCCCCGGGGCCTTGTCCACCAGCGGCGCCAGCAGCGGGTCGGTGCGCAGCTGCTCGTCGACCGCCTCCGGGTCGGCGTCGAGGTCCAGCAGCCAGCGGCAGCGGCTGATGGCGATCGTCAGGTCGCGCAGGTCGGTCAGGGCCAGCTGGCAGCCGATGTGGTCGGGCTGCGGGGTGAGGGCGACGACGCCGGTGCCGTAGGGCAGGCGCAGGGTCCGGCGGTAGGCGCCGGCGCGCCACTCCTCGACGCCGGGAACTGCGGTCGCGGCGAGGTGGCCGAAGAGGTTGTCCGGGTTGAGCGGGGCCCGGTACGGCAGGCGCAGGCTGATCGTGCCGGGGATGCGCGGCTCCTGCCGCTTCGCCCGGGCGGCCCGGGCGGCTCGGGCCCGCAGCTCGCCGGGGGCGAGGGCGAAGACCTCGCGGACGGTCTCGTTGAAGGTGCGGATGGAGGAGAAGCCGGAGGCGAACGCCACGTCCCCCATGGGGAGCTCGGAGGTCTCGATCAGCAGCCGCGCGGTCTGGGCGCGCTGCGCCCGGGCGAGCGCGAGGGGTCCGGCGCCCAGCTCGGCGTTGAGCTGTCGCTCGACCTGGCGGGTGGAGTAGCCGAGGCGGGCCGCGAGACCGGGCACGCCCTCGCGGTCCACGACGCCGTCCTGGATGAGGCGCATGGCGCGGGCGACGGCGTCGGCGCGGGCGTTCCACTCGGGGGAGCCGGGGGAGGTGTCGGGCCGGCACCTCTTGCAGGCCCGGTACCCGGCCTGCTGGCAGGCGGCGGCGCTGGGCAGGAAGGTCATGTTCTCGACCTTCGGCGGCACGGCGGGGCAGCTGGGCCGGCAGTAGATCCGGGTCGTCCGCACGGCGGTGAAGAACCACCCGTCGAACCGGGCGTCCTTCGACTGCACGGCCCTGACGCAGCGCTCGGTGTCGGTGTACATGGATCCAGGATCGCGGGGGGCGGGGGGAGGGGCTGGCGGTTTTCCGACATCAAGCGTAGGCGGGCCGACGGCGCCACATCCCGGCCCGGGGCCGCAGACGTCGACTCCCTCGCAGCCGCAGCCGCAGGCCGGGCGCCGGACGGCAGATCCAGCCCGCGCGGCGTTTGGAGCGCACCGGGCGCGCAGCGCCCGGAACGGCGTGCCGGGCGAAGCCCGGGCACCCGGCGGGGGCCGGGGCCGCAGGCCCCGGTTTCGGGAAGGGGCGGGCTGGGGAACAGCTCCGCGCAGCGGACCCGACC